>CAZJCN010000203.1:0-1638 GCA_964544195.1 uncultured Phycisphaeraceae bacterium
TTCCGGATGCCGCGACCGGCCAGGTCCAGCAGCCGATCCAGTTCGTCCCGGCTGAACGTCCTCTTCTCGCCCGTCCCCTGCACCTCCACGAAGTCGCCTCGGTGGTTCATCGCCACGTTCATGTCCACCTCTGCCCGGACGTCCAGTTCATAATCCAGGTCCAGCGTCGGCTTGCCGTCGACGATCCCCACGCTCACCGCCGCCACCGGGCCGATCATCGGGTCATGCGCGATCAGGCCCTGTTTCCGCGCCGACCTGATCGTCTGCGCCAAGGCCACCCACGCCCCGGTGATGGACGCCGTACGTGTCCCGCCGTCCGCCACGATCACGTCGCAGTCACAGGTGATCGCCAGTCCCGGCATCTTCTCCAGGTCCACCGCCGCACGCAGCACCCGCCCGATCAACCGTTGGATCTCCGTCCCGCGTGAATCGGACCCGCGGCGCTTGCGCTCCGGTGTCGAACCGGGCAGCATGTTGTACTCAGCTGTGACCCACCCGCTGACGTAGTTGCCCTCCTCGTCACGTGGCAACCACTTCGGTGGTTCCTGACTGATGCTGGCGGTGCAGAGCACCCGGGTTCGCCCCGCCTCAATCATGACTGATCCCGCCGCCGCCGTGGGGTAGGGCTTGATCGTCGTCGGTCGAAGTTCAGTGCGCTTGCGTGTCTTTGATCTGGTAGGCATGCCGAGGTGGTAACAGGAACCGCCCAGGCATGCAAGCGTTGAAGCTCAATACGCCCGAGTGTCAGCCCGCGGCGGACTCGATCATCTCGGGCAGCGCGTTGCGCAACGCGTTCATGATCGCCTCACGGGTCACGCCGCGCCAGGCGTGATCCTCACCTTCACAGCGATTGCGCAGCCGATCAAACGTAAGCATGATCTGCTGCAAACGGGCGCTTTCCGGGGGCGGACTCTTCCAGATTCGGATCGATTCGTGAGGCGTCGGCGTCATGTCCTCCCCGTCATACGCCAACACCTCGAACAGCTTCTCGCCCGGCCGGATACCGGTGATCGCGATGCGGATGTCCTCGTCCGGGGTCAGGCCGTGCTGCATGATGAATCGACGCGCCAGGTCCAGAATATTCACCGGGTCACCCATGTCCAGCAGGAAGACCTCGCCGCCCCGGGCATAGGCCCCCGCCTGCAGCACCAGCCCCGCCGCCTCCGGGATCGTCATGAAGTATCGCGTCATGTCCGGGTGCGTCACCGTCACCGGCCCGCCCTGAGCGATCTGACGCGACCAGATCGGCAGCACGCTGCACGCAGACCCGAGCACGTTGCCGAACCGGACCATCGAATAGATCGTCGGACTCAGACGGTTCTGGTGCTGAATGTACAGCTCTGCCAGACGCTTGCTCGCCCCCATCACCGAGGACGGGTTGACCGCCTTGTCGGTCGAGATCATCACGAACCGGCTGACGCCGCAGGTATGCGCCGCGTCGGCGATCGACCGGGTGCCGTAGAAGTTATTCTCGATCGCCGCCGACGGATGGTCCTCCATCATCGGCACGTGTTTGTGCGCTGCGGCGTGAAAGATCACATGCGGTTCATGCCGATCGACCAAG
Organism: uncultured Phycisphaeraceae bacterium; assembly: GCA_964544195.1. Classification (GTDB taxonomy): domain Bacteria; phylum Planctomycetota; class Phycisphaerae; order Phycisphaerales; family Phycisphaeraceae; genus CAZJCN01. The sequence continues at coordinate 1,565 of CAZJCN010000203.1, forward strand.
TCCAGCGTCCGGGGCGCATTGGTCACGTCGTGAAGTTCCGCCACCCTCGGCTGGTCCGGGAACACACGCGCCAG
>CAZJCN010000203.1:1738-5092 GCA_964544195.1 uncultured Phycisphaeraceae bacterium
ACTGCGTTGAGAGTCAGATCCGGTTTGCTGACCTTTTTCCGTCGTCGGCTTGATCAGGCCGGCCAACTGGTCCGTCAGTGTCGGCATGAACCGCCAGGGAACCTTGATCTGCTCCAGCGCCTGTGTCAGCACCGCGATACGCTTGGGCATCGACAGGGGCAGACTGATCAACGCCAGATCAACCGAGTGTGACGAACACACATTGGCGACCTGCTCAAAGGTTCCCAGCACCCGGCAGGACAGGTGCTCGATCTCGATCGGGGCGCTGGGCCTGGCGTGTGTGTCCAATAACAGGCAACCGACCACGGTCGGCCGAGGCGACAACACCGCCAACGAAGCCTCCAACTGCCCCACCGTCCGACGGGTTCCGATCAGTAATACTTTTCGCTCATCCAAATTGTCCAACGAAATCGTCGGCGTGTCCTGTCGGGGCAGGTTAATCGTCACAGGTACAGCCGGTTTCATGCGTGGCATAGCCCTGTTTATCGGCCCGGCGGGGCACGGGGCTTCAGCAATCCTCATTATCCGCATAAACCGGTCTGAACCGACCTAAACCGCGCCTTAGTTCCAGCCGATGTCACCCATACCACACCTTCAGACCGGAGGCCAGCGATGTCCGACACCGACCATGCCGATGCACGAAGCAACCCACGCCTCAAACTCCCAGCCATGTATACCCTGCTCCGTGTCCGGCATGTCGGCGACCAGCGCTACCGCTGGACCGGCCACATCTACGACATCAGTGAAACCGGGATGCGATTCGAACTGGACACCCCCCTGCCTGCCGGGACCGAAGTCGAAGTCCGCGGCATGCTCCCAGGCACCCAGCAGGTCACCTTCCACGCCGCCGGCCGGATCGTCCGCATGCATGACGAAGAAGAAGTCGGCCCGGTCCGCATGGGGATGACCTTCACCCGATTCCATCACGACATCGACCGCCAGCGACTAAGCATCTACCTCAACCACAGCGGCCTGCGCGCCGCCTGACCTTGCTTCAACCACAGGCTCACTTATACCCCGTTCCACCCGGCGGGGTTTTTCTTTATCAGGCTCAAATCATAAGCCCTGGCCTAAACTGAAATATCGCTCCGCATTGGCGTCAACCGCGGAAACGAAGTCGCCCACCGCCATCCCGCGGCGCCTGGCCAGGAACTTGGCGACGTGCACGACGTACTTCGGCTCGTTGGGGCGCACCTTGCGGTACGGCTCGGGGGCCAGGTAAGGCGAGTCCGTCTCGATCATCAGCCTTTCCAACGGCACACGGTCACTGGCCTCGGCGATCGCCTTGGCGTTCTTGAACGTGACGATCCCGGTGAAGCTGACCATCGCTCCGATGGCAAGGATCTTCTTGACTTCCTCGGGCGTGCCGGTGAAGCAGTGGAAGACGAAACGTTCGCCGGGTAGCCCCGAGTCGGCGATCATGGCTAATGTGTCGTCGGTCGCTTCGCGGTTGTGGATGATGATGGGCAGGTCGGGCCGTTCTTTCGCCAGTTCAAGCTGTGCCGTGAACACTGCCCGCTGCATCGCCATTGGCGGGTCGGGGTAGTGCCTGTCCAACCCCATCTCACCCAGAGCCACGACCTTCGGCTGACCGGTCAGGTCACGCAACGCCTCAGCCAACGTCGTCACGTTCGGCCAATCCGCCGCGTAATGGGGATGGAGACCCACCGTCGCGTACACCCCGTCAAAACGCTGCGCCAACGCCACCGCTTTGCGGGCGTCGGCGGGTGAAGTGCCGACCGAGATCATCCGATCCACCCCGGCAGCCAACGCGTCGGCAACCACTCGGTCCACACGCTCGTGCAGCCCGTCGTAGGTCAGGTGACAGTGCGTATCAATCATGCCGGGATGATACCGCCTCCACACGATCCATGAAGACTACCGATGGTCGTTACTCCGCAGGGTCGATCAACGTCAGCTCAAGCCGATCAACCACCGGCGGCAGACAGGCGGTATCCGTGCAGGCCTGGTACCTCAGCCTCAACGGGATCGTTAAAGGCATCGGCCCCGTGGCATCGGGCAATCGACGCAACACCCCCCGCACACGAACCCGTCCCTCATACACAGACAAGGCTGTATCGGCATACGTGAACGTGGCGACTTCGGGTTCCGGGTACTCCGCTTTTAACTCGTAGCCATCCATTTCCGCCAACGAAATCTCGGTTGGGATCAGCCAGGATTCAGTCGGGGTGTGCGAATTGATGTGGAACCCGTCGGCGATATCAAGCACTAGATTAAAGATAATCTCTCCCCGATCCGGGTCGATGCCGGCCACCTCAACGTCGGCCTTGACCGCACCCGGGTCTTTCTCTTCGCTCGATTCGTCACGATGAACAGCCTGATCCGCAAAGCGCCGTGGCGCCATCTCCAGTGCCCGAAGCAGCGCGCCCTGTGTCTGGACCATCCCCGCCCCGCTCTGACGTAGCGGTTCACTGAAACTTTTCAGATCGATCACAGCCCGGTCCAGCCAGGCATCCACTCCCGTCCGCTGATAAAGCGTCAACAGGTTGTGAATCATCCGACCGTTGGCGCTGGGGATCGCGCCGTCGTAGGTGCTGCGAACACGCACGAACAGATCCGGCTGATCCGCCAGCGTGTCGTAGTAGCCGCCATGCTCCGCTCCGAACCGTTCGATAGCCGATCGTGTCAGTCGGGTGGCCTGATCCAGCCAGCGGGCGTTATCCGGCTCGGCCCGATGAAGCGCCAACAGGCCGTGTACCAGCCAGGCATAATCTTCAAGGAATCCGGGAACCTTGACCTTCCCCTGACGCATGGTGTGATACAGCCCGCCGTCTTCCGTGACCATGTGGGAAAGGATGGCGTCGGCGGCACGCTCAGCAGCCCGGACGTAAGCCGGCTCATTCAGTACGCGCCCGGCATCCGCCAAAGCAGCGATCATCATCCCGTTCCAACTGGTCAGAACCTTGTCATCGGTCAAGGGTTGATCTCGAAGATCACGCACCGCCTTGAGCCGGGCATTGATCGCCTCTCGCCGACGCAACAGCTCCGCCATCCCGATCCCCGTTTCGGCCGACACCTGCGCCAACGGCTTGGGCAGATACAGCACATTCGCCGGGGCCGCGTCCTCGTGGTGAGGGTCCTGAAAGTTCGGCCCATCGGCCAACCCGTACATCTGGATCGCCAGGTCAGACATTTGGTCATCACCGAGAGCCTCGCGCACCTGCGATTCCGTCCAGATGTAACTGCCGCCCTCGCGTGCGTTGACCTCGGCATCCTGCGCCGACCAGAACGCCCCGGTCGGGTCCGTCATCTCACGCATCACGTACCCGCAGGTTTCACGCACCACCCGTTCGTACAAAGCGGCGTTGCCATCCGTTGGTTTCAACTCGATCG
>CAZJCN010000204.1:0-5074 GCA_964544195.1 uncultured Phycisphaeraceae bacterium
CGGTCCCGCGGAAGCCGTCCCTGCCGCCTCAGACCGGAAAAGCGTGAAGTTGGTTCAGATCAGTCAACAAGGACCACTCATTCATGACATGACGATCGTCACCCCGATCCCTGTATTCCCGAACCTCGTCATGCCTTCCCATGACTGCCCGCCCGGGTCGCGGCGTGATCGCCGGGTGGTTTTATTACAGGTATGATGAGGCTTTGTTTGTTGCCATGTTACCACCCACAGGAAAGGATCAGCCGGGATGACACAGATCGGGGCACAGATGTATACGCTTCGTGATCACTGCAAGACGCCGAGTGATATCGCCAAAACGTGCGCGAAGCTGGAGAAGCTCGGGTTCGGCGCGGTGCAGGCGTCGGCGTTGGGGCCGATCGACCCCAAGGAGCTGCGCAAGATCCTCGACGACCACGGGCTGGTCTGTGCCGCGACACACCGCAGCATGGAGCAGATCTGCAACGAACCGCAGGCTTTGCTCGAGGAACACCAGATCCTCGGCTGCGAGCTGACCGCGCTGGGCGCCTTCGGCGGAGAAGGGGAGGCGGCCTGGGACGGGTTCATCCAGCAATTCAACGCCGCGACCAAGGTGCTGCACGACCAGGGCCTGCGTGTGGGCTATCACAACCACAGCCACGAGTGGGCGCCGTTCGATCCGCCGGAGAAAATCCATGTCAGCCGTTCACCGATCAGCAAGCTGGTGTCGGATCTGGCGGAATGGGTGTGGTTCGAATTGGACACGTTCTGGGTCGCGCACGCCGGCGGCGACCCGGCGGCCTGGATCCGTCGTTGCGCGGGCCGAGTCCCGGCGGTCCACGTCAAGGACATGACCGTGACGCCCAAGCGGGAACAGAAGATGTGCGAGGTCGGGGCCGGGAACCTGAACTGGCCGGCGATCCTTGACGCCTGCAAGGAAGCCGGCGTCCGCTGGTACCTGATCGAGCGCGACAACGGCGACCTCGACCCGTTCGAGAGCCTGAAGATCAGCCTGGAGAACCTGCGCGCGATGGGGCTGGAATGACTCAGTCCTGATTGATGAAGGCGTTTTTCGGGTCGATCGGCGCGATCAGGTCGAAGTTGCACAGCGCCGCTTCGAGTTCGCCCAGCTCACTGGTCCGCAGTCGGCCGTGGGTATCGAACGACAGCAGCAGGTGGCTGCCGGTGAGGTTGAGCGCTTCGTAGCCGGCATCATTGAGCCGGTCAGCCATGTCCTGCACCAATCGGGTGTAGATCTTCTCGTCGATCAACCCGAGGTCCAGCGAGGTCAGGGCATCGAAAGCCAGCGCGACGTCGTAGTTCCCGTTGGGGTCTTTCTGGAGCCGTCCCTGGCTGTCGAAGATGAACAGGAACTGGTGGTCGTCCAGCAACGTTTCATCACACCCGGCCAGGACCAGTTGCTTTCGGCTTCCGGCGATGGCGCGGCGGACCTCGTCGGCGGTGAGCAGTCCGCTGGTCATGGCGTGCTCGGCGTCGATAAACCCGAGCCGACCCGGTTGCCCGCTGGCGTGCGCCAGCCAGAGCGGATCGATCCCGCGCCACTGACCCCAGAGGGTGTAGTAGTCGTGGTGCTCGCTGAGGATCGGTTCGTGCGGTTCGTCGGGAGTGACCAGGTGCGCATGGCTGACGATCCGGCTCATGTCACGCAGGTGGCGTGCTCGGCTGGTGAAGTGCCCGGTGCGATAAATCGCCCGTGGATAGACGGTGGGGATCCCCAGGCTCCGCAGCTTCTCCGCCGCGGCGACCTCTTCGAACGGGCTGTTGTAGCCGTACTCCCGGGTGCGTTTGCCGTGGCCGTAGAACGGGTCGGTGTTGGGCCTGAGCCCGACTTTGGACCGCCGGTAGACGACGTGGATGTTGTCGCGGGTTCGTGTTCTGCATACTTCGCCACTGAGCGACAGTTGCACACGCGGGGTTCGGCGCCAGCGGTCGGGTTGGAAATACCCCAACAGGTCGGGGTTGTTGCCCACCGCCCAGACCATCCCGCCGTTGGGCGCCCGGCCGAAGATGTAATCGACCCCCATGATGCGCACGGGGTAAGCGCCCGAGACCTGCTGGTTGGGACGGGCGGTGTCGGCCAGAACCTTGAAGTAATGTTCACGTTGTCGATCCCGAAAGACCTGTTGTCCGTTAGGCGTGCGTTGCAGCAATTCGAAATCGACCAGTGCGTAGACCAGCTCTCCATGACGTCTCGCCAATTCGCCTGTGTGCGGATCAATGCGGAGGATGAAGTGATCGGGCTTGTTGTCCAGTACCCGAAAGCCTTTGTCACGCAGGTCAGTCACGACTTTCTGCGTCAGCTCGCGGAGCTGCGGCTCGTCGATCAGACCCATCGTCCGTGCCATGACCGCGTCGATGCCGCCGACCCATCCGTAGATGACGATGTAGTCCCGGCGGATGTCGAGCTCGACCGCCTCGGGGTATTTCGCCTGGTCTTCACTGAGAGACTTTTGGTGGGGCATGAATCGGCTGTCGGTGCGTCCAAGCTGCCACAGCTCGAAGCGCTCCGGCGGGGCGAAGATCGCCAAGGGGCGTTGGGTATGGAACGTGATACCGGGCGCACCGTAGCCGCCGCGTCTCAGTTCCATGACCAGGCCAAACTCTTCCCACGGGCTGTTGAACCGGGCATGGGCCAGGTCGATTTCTCGGATGTCGTCCGGGAAGTCCGGGTCGATGACAAGCGGAACCTCCTGCCCGATCCGGGAGAACTTGACCACGAATTGAACACTTGGCGGGGCGTTACGAGGCCGGACTCTGTAAACGGTCCCGGTCGAACCGGGGAGCTTGGTGCCGTGGTCGATGTAGTAGTTGCCCTGATACCACTGTGCCGGGTCGAGATATGCCGCCAACGGCAGGCCGTACTCCGTGACCCAGAGGTCCGCCCCGTCCGGGGTCCGGGTGTGGACATACTCAACCCCGAACACCTTCAGCGACTTGCCGGCGGTCAGATCAAGGGCGGGTGTCGAAGATGGCATCGGTCGGTCCTCTTTAGGGCACGTTCATACAGTGTCATCACATTGCGTATGACGTCACGACTGAACCCCTTATTGTCCGGCGGGCGAGGTTGAGGATAAATACAATACCATAATGTATTTTAATGAGTATAGCTTCCCTATGACCCGGCCGCGAACCCGTGGGTTACCGTCGGGAAGACAACCCTGCACGATCCGGATGACCCTCTAACCCGATTCATTTAAGATGCCTGACATGCCTGAAACAATCCACGACACACTGACATCCCAGTTGGAATCCACACGCCGGGCTTTTGTCGAAGCGTTTGGAGATGAGCCGACCATTGCCGCGGTGGCGCCGGGACGAGTGAACCTGATCGGCGAACACACGGATTACAACGGCGGGTTCGTCCTGCCCATGGCGATCGAACGGCAGACCGTCGTCATGCTCCGACCACGCGACGACAAGCAGGCCCGGCTTCGCTCCACCGCCTTGCCCGGTGAGGCCGTCTTCCCCGTGGATATCGATGGCGAAACGATCCGATCGGCCCCGATCACACTCGGTGATCCGGACTGGTCACGGTACCTGCGCGGCGTCGTGGCATTCAGCTATACCCCCCAAGGCTTCGACCTCATGCTCGACTCCAACGTCCCACCCGGCGGGGGGCTGTCGTCTTCCGCGTCGATCGAGCTGGCCACCGCGACCGCGCTGGAGGCGCTCGGTGGTGTCCGGTTCGATCCTGTCGTCAAAGCCAAGCTCTGCCAGATGGCGGAGCATCGCTACGGCGGAACCCCCTGCGGGATCATGGACCAGTTCATCAGCGCGATGGGTAAGGCCGGCTGTGCCCTGTTGATCGACTGCCGGGACGATTCGACTCGCGACGTGCCGATGGACGACGCTTCGCTGTCGGTGTTGATCATCAACTCCAACGTCAAGCATGAGTTGTCCGGCGGGGAGTATGCCGAACGCCGGTCCCAGTGCGAAACCGCAGCCAGAACACTGGGCGTGTCGTTGCTGCGAGATGCGGATATGTCCATGCTGGACGCGGTGAAGGACAAGCTGGACGAAGTGGTGTACCGCCGGGCGCGTCACGTGATTACCGAAGACGAACGGACACTTTCTTTCGCCGACGCACTCAAGGCGGGCGACTTGGAAACCGCTGGGCAGGCGATGTTCGCCTCGCATGCCTCGTTACGAGATGATTACGAGGTCTCGACGCCGGAGCTGGACCTGTTGGTGTCGCTGGCGGAGGAACTGGTTGGCGAAGGTGGGGTGATCGGAGCACGGATGACGGGCGGCGGATTCGGCGGGTGCACCGTCAACCTCGTCCGCGCTGATAAAGCCGACACCATCGCTCGACGCATTACCGAAGCCTATCATGCAAAGACCGGTGTCGAGGCGCCAGCGTTTGTAACCCGGCCGGCGCAAGGCGCCCGGTTGCTGGAGATCGGATAACCGAAACGCGGCGAGCACATGATGGAACCCGTGGCGGTCTACATCCTGGCCGGTGGAAAGAGCCGACGGTTCGGCTCGGACAAGGCCCGGGCACAGTTACACGGCGAACCGTTGATCCTGCACGTGCGCAATTCCTTGGAACCGTTTGCCCGGTCGTTCACCGCGGTCGCGGATCGAGAAGACAAGTACGCGGACTTGGGGCTTCGCACCATCGCCGACCACACACCGGGTTTGGGGCCGGTCGGTGGTTTGCACGCGGCGTTAACCGATCTGCCGGAGGACTGCGATCGTTTATTGTTGTGTCCGTGTGACGCGGCGGTGATCCGTCCGGGTTGGATCGAGCAGTTGTTGCATATCGAGGTCGGGACGAACGACGCGATCGCTTTTCGAGAACGGGAGGGTCGATGGCAACCGATGCCGGCGGTGTATGCGCGTCGGGTGTTGCCTCACGTCGAAGCGCTGTTAAAACGTCCTCGGCCGCGCATGCAGGATCTGCTGGACCTTGTACATACCCGGCCGTTGAATATCCCGCCCAACTGGCCTGCGCGCTGGCAGATCAACCGGCAGGAAGACCTGCGAGCTTTCTCCGATCCGAATGAATGAACTTAACAATCCAAAAAAAACCGGACGCCGTGGGAGCAGCGTCCGGTCTCAGTGTTTGAAACGTTTG
>CAZJCN010000205.1:0-1987 GCA_964544195.1 uncultured Phycisphaeraceae bacterium
TTGGTGCTGGCGGCGCTGACCCTCGTGCCGGGGATGGGCCGAAGCGTCAACGGGGCGAGTCGCTGGCTGTACCTCGGGCCGCGCAGCTGGGGATTGAGCTTCCAGCCCAGCGAGCTGGTCAAGTGGGTCATGGTGATCGCGATCGCGTGGTGGTGTGCACGCCGGCGGGGACTGATGCATCGGTTCCGTTACGGGCTGGTCCCGCCGATGCTGCTGATCGCGTTGGCGTGTGTGATCGTGGTGATCGAAGACCTGGGCACGGCCGCGCTGATCGGTCTGGTCGCCTGCTGCATGCTGATCGCCGGGGGCGCTCGGATCAAGCACCTGATGATGGTCGTGCCGATCGGTCTGGTCGGCCTGATCGCCGCGTTGCTTCATAGTCCGTATCGCATCCGTCGACTGACCGCGTTTCTGGACCCTTGGGCGGACCCTGCCGGCAGCGGGTATCACCCGATCCAGTCGATGCTGGCGGTCAGCCAGGGCGGTCTGGCCGGCCGCGGGCTGGGCAACGGCATTCAGAAGTTCGGCTACCTGCCGGAAGACACCACCGACTTCATCTTTGCCGTCATCTGTGAAGAGCTGGGCTTCATGGGCGCGGTGCTGGTGGTGTCGTTGTTTCTGGTGATCCTCTGGGTCGGGCTTGGGATCGTCAAAGACTGCAAGGACACGTTCGGCCGACTCGTCGGGCTGGGGGTGCTGCTGACGATCGGTCTTCAGGCGGCGATCAATATCGCGGTCGTTGTCGCGGTAGTCCCGACCAAGGGGATCGCGCTGCCGTTGGTCAGTGCGGGCGGAACGGGCTGGATCATGACGGCCTTTGCGCTCGGTTTGGTTGCCGCGCTCGACAACGCCAACTACCTCGAACAGGAGGAAGAACTGGAAGGGCTGGTCCTCGAACCGGTGTGAAGCGGGACACATGGGGCAGACACCCGAATCCTCCCGTGTGCCTTGGGTATCGCTCGATGATTTCCCCTCGGTTGCTCTTGAACATGCGTGATATGCTTAGACTCGGATGACCTCGAAACGCACCATCCTGTTTGCCGGCGGCGGATCGGGGGGACACATCTACCCGAACCTGGCGGTGCTCGAACACCTGCTGGAGCGGGATGAAAACGTCCTCGGCCATTTCGTGATCTCCGACCGGTCGATCGACGAACGGATCGTTACCAAGGAGAACCTGCCTTTTACAGCCTTACCGGCCAAGCCGTTGGTGCTTCGGCCGCGCGCGCTGTGGGCGTTTTATCAGGCATACAAACAAAGCGAAGTGATCGTCTCAAAACTCATCGCTCGAACCGGGGCCGTCGCGATGGTGGCGACAGGCGGGTTCGTCTCCGGGCCAGCGGTGTCCGCGGCGCAGAAGGCGGATATCCCGGTCGCACTGCTGAACCTCGATGCCGTGCCCGGCCGAGCCAACCGTTACACCGCGCGCATGGCGACCGAGGTCTTCACGACGTATGCCTCGGCGAAGCTTCCACGTGCCCGGGAGATCGGGATGCCGTTGCGACGTTCGGTGATCGGAACACTCAGCCCGGAAAAGGCGCGCTGGGATCTTGGCCTTCGCCCGGATCTGGACACGATTCTTGTGTTCGCCGGCTCGCAGGGGTCTGCTTCGATCAACCGGATGATGATGGAGCTTTGCACGCGGGCGCAGCACCGCAAGGCCTTGGAAAACTGGCAGATCATTCATCTCACCGGGCCGGACGATCAACAGGCGGTGCAGCAGGCTTATGATTCGGCGGACGTGCGTGGGTTGGCTTATGCCTATTGCAACAAGATGGGGGCCGTGTGGTCCGCCGCGACGATCGCAATCAGCCGGGCCGGGGCCGGATCGGTCGCCGAAGCGTGGGCCAACGCCGTGCCGACGATCTTCATGCCGTACCCGTATCACAAGGATCAGCACCAGAAACTGAACGCCCAGCCGCTGGTTCGAGCCGGTGCCGCGATCCTTCACGAAGACCTGATCGACCCGATCGAGAACGTCAACCGC
>CAZJCN010000205.1:2087-5064 GCA_964544195.1 uncultured Phycisphaeraceae bacterium
CCGACTTCCCACTGCCCCAGCGGCCCGAACTCGGTGACGATGTAAGGCCGATCCAACCCGGCTTCCTCGGCGCGCTGCGCCAACGAGGGCAGGCCGCCGTAGCTGTTGATCCCGAGGATATCGACGTCCGGGCAGAACTTGCGGAACTGCTCGATCTTGAACGGGGTGATCTCGGCCACCACCGTCATGGTGGGGTGGTTGGGATCGACCTGTTTGATCATCCGTGCGATGTCGTTGATGGCCTTCCAGATCCGCGGGTTGGCGCCGTCGCCCTCCATCTCGTTGCCGATCCCCCATACGAGCAGCGCCGGGTGGTCTTTGTATTGTTCGACATAAGCTTTGGCCTCATCGAACTGTTGCCGGACCATCGCGGGGTCGTCGTAGTTGAAGCCGTGGCGTTCGTGCCCGATCCAGATGCCGATGGTGACCGTCAGGTTTAACGCGTGGGCCTTGTCGAGCAGGTCGTGGAGGTTGTCCGCCCCCCAGGTACGTATGGAATTACCGCCGTAGCCGACAAGCTTGTCCAGATGTTCATGGCCCCCGGCCCCCTTGATGAAATACGGCCGACCGTTGCGCCGCAACGCCCAGCCGCTGTCTGTGGTCATCACGGTAACCGTGCCGGTCTCGGAATCGTCTGCATGATCCCGGCCGGCGCTCGGGGGCACCGCACAGGCGCTTTGCAGGGATAACGCGCACATCACCAGCATGCAGAGCAGGGCATGCGGGCGTGGAAATGATCCGACATTCAAACGTCTCTGCATCGGTCGATTCCTGGATACTTGGGTTGTGTAGGGGCGGGTTAAGATTCCACACCCACGCGCGTGCCGTTGGGCAGGACGCGGGTGGGTTGGCCGGGGGGCGGTGCGGTCGTGTCATGGACCTCGAACCAGGTCGGCAGCGCCAGGCGGACGGGTTGGCGTTCGTCGGGGTGAGTGTCGATGATGCGTTTCAGTGCTGCCCCGGCTTCATAGCCAATCTGAGTCGCGTCCTGACACACGGCCGAGAGCTTGGGGAAGGCATCCTTTCGGTTGTCCCCGTCGTCCATACCCACGATGGACAGCTCATCCGGGATCTTCACGCCCAGCAGGTTGGCCTGATTCAACGCGCCGATGGCTACGTCGGGATCGGTGATGAACAAAGCCGTCGGCGGGGCGGAGGAGGCGAGGATGCGTTTCATCAGTTGGGCCCCGTCGGGCCGTTGGGCCGGGATACGGTAAATCAGGTTGGGGTCGTAGGGCAGGTCATGAGTCTTGAGCGCCTGACGATAGCCGTTGAGTCGGTCAGTATGGTCCGAGTCTTCGATCAATCCCAAGGCGATCCCGATTCGTCGATGCCCGAGTGAGATAAGGTGTTCGATGGCCTGTCGACTGGTCGGTCGTGAGTCGCCGTAGACGTAGTTGATGTTCTCGTCTTCGAACCGTGATCCGACCACCACGCACGGAAAACCCTCGTCCGCGATTTCGATGCAGACGTGACGGGTGCTGGTGGTTGTTCGTAGGATCGCCCCCCGGACGCCTTTACGCATGAAGTATTGGGAGTAGGTCTCGTTGGGTTTCTTGTCGCGTTGGGGGCTGAGAATCGCCAGATCGAAGCCGGTTTCCTCCATCGCGTCGTGGACCCCGGCCATGAGCATGCTGTCGTAAGGCGAACTGAACGTCACCGGGCCGGTAAAGGTGAAGGCCAGATAGGTCGTGGCCCGTTTGCCCACGTTAGAGATATAGCCCAGCCGGTTGGCGGCGCTGAGTACGCGAGTCCGCACCTCTGGCCCGACAGACGGGTGGCTGTTGAGGACTCGTGAGACGGTGGCGATGGATACGCCCGCCTCCTTGGCGACGGCTCGGATACTAGGCATGTTGACAATGATACAAAATGAGAAACAGTTATTCAATGTATTGGTTCAGATTCCCCCTGAAATCTTTCCATGGGTGAGGGATCCACAGGCGAGGCTCATCTCTTGGGCTTGATTTCTGGGGCTGGCACCTGCGGCTTGTCACGTAAATATCTTATGTAAAATTAATTGTGCAACAAAAGTGTCGCTTGTTTTGGTCGATCCCAGGTATTGACATTTCGATTGGGCAAGAGCATAATGATGATTCAAAATAAGAAACTGTTTATATGCTGTGCATAACGGCATGTTGGCAGTCATGGTTTTAAGTGCGGGTGATCCCGTTTTTTCTTTGATGGGTTCCTTCGGGACAGTCATGGAGTTGAGCATGGCTTGCGAATGACTTCTGTGGGGAGCATGGGCCCACTGAACTGAAATGAAACACTGGTTCCGTTCGCTGTTGCCGGATTATCTGGAATACCTCTCACCCGGGGGGTGGGTGATCTGTACGCTGGCGGTGGTCAGCAGCCTCGGGGTGCTTGCCTGGCCTATCCCTCAACGAGAAGGGTTGACGTTCTGGATCTTTTCCCGCAGTCACGGGGCCTTGTACGAGTCAGTCTTGTCCGACTGGAACGAACACCGTGACCCGGATGTGAACATGTTGCTGCTCAGTGTGGAGTCCCTTCAGCAGCGCATGCTGGCCTCATTTCTCACCGATACGCCCTCGGCCGACCTGGTGGAGGTCGAACGCAACTTTGTCCCCCAGGTATTCAGCGGGCCGTTGGAGCATGTCGGCTTTGTGGACCTGACCGATCGTCTCCGGGACGAGGGGATTTATGATCAACTCAACGAGCCTTCGTTCGGGCCGTGGACCTCACGCGGACGGATCTTCGGCCTGCCGCACGACGTCCATCCGGTGTTGCTGGCTTATCGTGCCGACATCTTCGAAGCCGAGGGGATCGATCTGACTGCGGTGCAGACCTGGGACGAGTTTGCGCGGGTCGTTCGTCCGTTGGTTCGGGACCGCAACGGCGACGGCATCACCGATTACGTGATCAGTATCTGGGCGACCGGCTCGTACCGAGACCCGTTGGAAACCCTGATCCTTCAGGCAGGCGAAGCGCTGTTCGACGAGCAAGGGCGGATGCGGAT
>CAZJCN010000206.1:0-5063 GCA_964544195.1 uncultured Phycisphaeraceae bacterium
CAGGCGGAGGATTGATGTCAGCGATTCAATCTGGCTTAGCGGCGACGGAACATCGCCAGGCCACCGAGTCCGAACAGCGCCAGGCTGGCCGGTTCGGGAACGACTTCAAAGAAGATGTTGTCAACGAGGAAGTCCGGGGTCACGCCGTCGCCGGCCTGATTCCCCGCACCGAAACCACCGTCCGCAAACACCAGCAGCGGCTGCGCGTTCACGTTGGGCTGCAGGGGGTTACCAAACGGGGTGATACCCGAGATCTCGATGTGTTTCCAGCCCATGCCGGCGTCATTGGCGGCGTTGGTCCAGCCCTGAGGGCCGGGCGGGTTGGCCTGCGATCCGTTGAACTGCATCTCGATCCAGAACACGTCGTTGGCGTCCATCTGGGTATTGGCGGGGACATAGACGTCCATGCCGAAGGTCCAGGGCTGACCCTGCATATCCGGCGTGAGGACGGCCGGCAGAGCACCGAGCAGGTGCAGGTTCACAAAATGGTCGATGCCCAATGTGCTGTAGGCACCGACGGCGTTACCGGGATCGGTCGGGTCTACAGTCGCGGTAAGGTTGGCCGAGCCACCTGCGCCTGACAGTGAAGGCGGAGCCGTATCCAGAATCGAGATCCCGGCCTGGGCCGAGCCGGCAAACACCAATGCCGCCGCCGTACTGAACAATCCAATCGTCTTCATAGAGTCCTCCTCCTGTGCTTGAAGAAACACGAATCTGACGCCCCACGATGTAGGGCACTTTAGAAATCAAGCATCACATTGATGCCCAACAATTCGAATAGACGACCTACGCATGCCTTAAACAAGCTTTGGCTGACAGGTCTGTTAATTCATTTGTGATTGCTTTCTCCAAAAAATGTTTCGCTTCGGTGAAGCGAATTTACCCGCGTCACGATCTCCCACTTACACGGGCCTGTCCTCCGATTCAGATATCCGGGACGACTTGTCCCACCCCTGTTATTAGAACACATCAAGCCGAGATTGTCAACAATTTTTTGTAGACATATGAATCCTATCCCTTAAAATAGTCTGACACCAAAATGGCGGGAGGCAAGTCCGATCCGCCAGAGGCCTACAGGCGTAAATGTATATTTTTTCACGAATTACAGGCGGTGACCAGATATTTCTTATTGCTTTGTCGCGACATAACTGGCGGCACTATTAAGGTATGACATGAATTGCCTCATCCAAGGCATCTCGCGGGGGTTGCTCACGGCGGCGGTGCTGTCGGGGGCAGGATTGCCGAAAACGATGGCGGGATTCACACATCTGCCCGGCTCGGTCACCGGGCTGAACCATGTTCGCCCCGCCTCCGGCCCCACATCATTCCTGCATATGTCCGGCGGCGGCGCAGCCGGGGACTATGACGGCGACGGTTGGGTCGATCTGTATTTCACACGGTTCGATGGGCCGGATCACCTTTACCGAAACCTGGGCAACGGAACCTTTGAGGATGTGGCTCTGCCTGCCGGACTGGCACAACCCTACGCCACCAACGGCGCAGCGTTCGGAGATATCGATAACGACGGAGACCTGGACCTGTATGTCTCCGGCATCGGGCCGAACCCGGACGCCAGCCCCAACCGACATTACCTGTTCATCAATCAGGGCGACGGAACCTTCACGGAAGAAGCTATCGCCCGGTCTGCACACGTCAGCCTCACTTCGTCTCCGACCGGGATGAGTGTCGCTATGGGCGATTATGACCGCGACGGGTACCTGGACTTGCTGACCAGCGACTGGGACGTGCCGACCACGCTGTCTTCATCAAAACTGCTTCGCAACGAAGGCGCCGACAACCCGGGCCATTTCATAGACGTGACCTCCGCAGCCGGGCTGGATGTATTCCGCAAAAACAAGTCCTACCGGTTCGCTCCCCGGTTCAGCGACTTGGACAACGACGGGAACCCGGACATCGCCATCGTCTCCGACTTCGAGACAAGCCAGCTTTTCTGGAACAACGGCAACGGGACTTTCACCGACGGAACCATCCCGGCTGGGGTCGGGATCGACACCTCCGGCATGGGTTCGACCATCGGCGACTATGACAACGACGGAGATCTGGACTGGTACGTCACCTCGATCCTTTTCAGCCCCACCTCCGACCCCAACACCAACGCCGGGAACAAGCTATACCGTAACGAAGGCAACCGACAGTTCACCGAAGTCGCGTTCCAGCTCGACGTCATGCCCGTCGGCTGGTGGTGGGGAACAAGCTGGTTGGATTACGACAACGACGGCCATCTGGACCTGATCGCAACCAACGGCTGGTTCTCACAGTTCCCAGACGACCCGACCACACTCTGGCACAACAACGGGGATGGGACTTTTACCAACGTCACCCTTGCCGAAGGGATCACCGACACCGGCCAAGGCCGGGGGCTGATGACACTGGATTACGATAACGACGGCGACCTTGACGTGGTCGTGATCAACAACGACGGCGAACCCGTGTTCTATCGCAACGACGCCGGCAACGGGAACGCCTATTTGAAAATTAAAACCATCGGCACAGCCTCCAATCGTGACGGCATCGGCGCCCGGATCATTATGGATCCTGACACGACCGTCATCGGCGATGAGCAGTACCGCGAAATCGACGGCGGGAGCAACTTCCTCAGTCAGAATGAAATGACCGCCCATTTCGGGCTGGGGCCTTTTTCGGGCACGATCGACAACATCACCATCCACTGGCCGAGCGGTATCACGCAGCAGTTTTTCGATATCAACCCCAACCAGTTGTTTGAAGTGGTGGAAGCCTATCTCGCCGGCGACCTCGACGGTGACGGGCGGGTTGGAATGGATGACCTGAACATCGTGCTGGCGAATTGGAACGCGTCAGTGGTCACCGGTCTGCACCGATCGGGTGATCCGTCAGGTGATGGATTCGTGGGGATCGCTGATCTGAATCGCGTGTTGAGTAACTGGAACGCCGGCGGCACGCCGCCATCGGCTTCATCGTCGGTTCCCGAACCACACACCGTCGCCCCGCTGCTGATGCTGATGCTCGGGCTGGGGCGACATCGTCCACATACTCCACACCCGCACCTTACCCGATAGCCTGCACAGTAGTCCCCATCACCCTCGAGGGGAAATATCCGCCATGAAGCAAGCCGTCGTTTGTTTATCTTTATGTTCCGCAGTGGCTATCTGTCTGGCGGGATCGGCCTCGGCGCAGGTGGTCAGTCAGGTTGTGATTGACACGACGGCTCGACGCCATGTCGGCGGTGTCGGTACGCTGCATCGCGCCCGCTACTTCAACCACTGGGGAAACCTGCAGCCCCCCACGAGCACCAACCTCGGGAACCTGTTCGACGAAGTGACCTCCCCGACCGGTTTGAATTCGTTGCCCGGCCGGGACACGTGGGAGTTCGACGCGTTCGTAGCGAAAAATCTGTCCGACGATCCGGCCAATCCGGGTTTTTTCAAACACAGCGACCTGGTCGCCAGACTACAGGACACTACCCCTTGGAGCGGTTATCGCTGGTTCGTTGAAAGCGGTTCAAGGTACCAGTCATTGCGTGATCACCCGAACCCGGTCACGGTGCAGTCGGGGCGTGCGGGGGGCGCCTGGCCGAGCTGGCTGACCAACGGCACCACCCTGCCGATCAGCCGGGGCGGCGCGGCTTACGCGGAGTTTCTCAAGACCTATCTGGAAGAAGTCGTGTACGGCACAGGCCCAAACCAAGGGTACCTGCCTTTCAACAAGGACGAGTTCTATGTCGAGATCATGAACGAGCCGCAATGGGAAGGGGTCGACTGGAGTACCGTCATCCAGATGCACCGTGAAGTGACGGAGCGCGTCAAACAGGCTTTCCCGCAGGCGCAGATCGGCGGCGCGTCGTGCTGCAGCGGCATGAACCTGAACCCCCTCAACGACTGGGACCGCATGCGGCAGATGATGGACGACATGACCAGCTGGTCGGCCGAGTTCGACTTCTGGTCGTTCCACGCATACGACCGTTACTCCGTCAAGCCTGACGGATCTTATCTGCAGGACGGCTACTTCTCGCCCGGTCGGCTCAACGCCATCATGGACCTCTACGAGTCGTACAGCAACCTGAAGTTCGGAGAAACTAAACGCTTCGCCATCACGGAATACGGCTCGTGGAACCGGACAGAGATGGCGGACGGCAGCTACGGCACATACGACCGCAAGACACAGCAGTGGGACCTGGTCCGTGACGTGCGTGAAAAGCTCATGGTCTTTCTGGATCGGCCCGATCGGATGATCAACGCCACCCCCTTCATCGCCACACGTGACTGGCGCAACGACATCCCCACCAATCCCGCGGCTGACAACGTGTTCTGGGAACAGGACGCTACCGGCAACTGGCACGAAACCATCGTCGCCAGCCTGTACCGGATGTACAACGAAGTCGAAGGTGAATATATCCCCATCGTCACCGATAACATCGACCTGCAAACCGCGGCGTTCCGTAACGGCAACGAGGTCTTCATCATCCTCAACAACCTCGAAAAATCCACCAACACCGCCAACCTGCACGCGATCACCGGATTAGGGCAGGTGGTTTCCGCCACCATCGACCGGATGTTCTGGGCAGGCACCGAAGGCCTCTACTTTAACGACCTCGACGTGACCGGCTCCTGGCAAAACATCGTCCTTCAACCCGAAGAAGGCGCGGTGTTAAAACTCGTCCTGGATGGCCCCACACTGTTCAACATCGCTTACGATGAAACCACGACCTACTCGTCCATCACCGACGAAGCACTGAACCCGGTCAACGGCAAGTCTTCGGTCATGTCCATCCCGGCGGACCTTCAGGATGCCATCACGGCCAAACTGCGTATCGCTTACACACGCACCAATGCCCCAGCGGGGGAATCGTTCGATGTCATCGTCAACGGCAACGTCGTCACCGTCCCGGCTACCGGCGTCATCGAATATGACGACAGCGATACGGACATGATCGCCCGAGAGGTAACGGTCCCGATTAATCTGCTGGTCGATGGGTCCAACAACGTGCAGGTGGATTTCAGCAGCGGTAGCGGCAAAATGATCTCCACCGTCCTCGTCGTCACCCGAACCGTCGGCGACTTCAA
>CAZJCN010000207.1:0-2019 GCA_964544195.1 uncultured Phycisphaeraceae bacterium
TCCCAGCTTGAAGAACACATCGCGGACCTGCTCGAACGGCGTGACATCATCCGTGACGCCACCGTCAGTGTCATCCTGCAAACGTCCACACAGAATACGTTCACTGTGAACGCGTCGCCGCTGACGGGCGGGACGCGCTCCGGATTGTTCACGATCCCCCGGCCGGACTTCCGTTTGTTGGATGCGATCGCGATGGCCAACGGCGTGCCGGACCGAACGCAGCGGATCCTCGTGTTCCGTCAGACTCCGCTGACCCCTGATGTGGCCGGCGAGGTTCCCGAGGGTGTGGGGGATGAAGGCGATGAACCGGTCGAACCGGCGCCGCCCGCCCCGGAAGACCCGACCAAGCTGATTGAAGAATTGATCGAAGGCATGGACAGCGGTGCTCAGGCCCCGCCTGCGGCAACCATCCCGGGCCAGGAGCAGGCACCCCCCGCCCCGCCGGCGCTTGAGTCCGGCATCGAATCCGGCCAGCGTTCGCAGTGGGTCAACGTCGGTGGCCAGTGGGTCCGCGTCGGTGCGGAAGAGGCTGCCGGACGCGCCCAAGCCGTGGCCAACGCCGACAGACTCGCCAAGGTCGTCACGCAGCGCGTGATCGAGGTGCCTTATGACCGCCTGATTTCCGGGGATATGCGATACAACATCGTTATCCGGCCGGGCGACGTCATTAAGGTTCCCGGTCAGCAGGGCGGCTTCGTGTATCTCGGCGGGGCCATCAACCGGCCCGGCGCCTACAATATCCCCGGCGAAAAAGACCTGACGCTCAAGCAGCTGATTATCTCCGGCGGCGGACTGAGCGCCATCGGGATCCCCGAACGCGTCGATCTGATCCGACGTATCGGCAACGACCAGGAAGCGACCGTCCGCATCAACCTGCGGGCGATCTTCGAAGGTACCGAACCGGACCTGTTCCTCAAGGCCAACGACGTGATCAATATCGGCACCAACATGGCCGCGACCCCGCTGGCGATCTTCCGCAACGGTTTGCGGGCGACCTACGGCTTCGGCTTCGTGTTGGACCGAAACTTCAACATCGACGTCTTCGGCGCCGGTCAGTAATGCGGGGGGCCGGGAATTCACCCCGGCCTGACGCTAAGCGGTCGGTGGGACCGCGGACATCCCCGCCTGCCCGGTGGGGCGGTCAGGGTACTTCACACATGGATGTGTCGGCCGAGAGGCCCCGTCGGGCCGCCCGCGGTGTGGGTGGTGCCCGAGCCAGGACGGCATGAAATCAGAGTTTTGCCCGTCTGTCGCCGGTTTCCGGAGAACCCGGGCCGAGACAAGGGCGTATAACCACCGCGGCCGGCCGACGGGGGCAGGGGCCGGGTCGTATGTCACAACGACGTGTCGTCGTGGTGGGTGAGAAAACGATGTTATTGATGTGGAAGACTGATTGGAACGCATGACGAGCACCGCCGCGACGAATCTGACCAGCGCCGGGCAGGCTCGGCCTTTGATCACCCGACAGGGTTGGGTATGGATCGTCGTGCTCGGGCTGCTGTTCGTCGCGTTGCACTACAACTTTCTCTGGCGTTCTCTCCAGATCGCGCTGACCGACAATGATTGGTCACATGGATTGCTGGTCCCGGTTATCGGGGCGTATTACCTGTTCCAGAACCGTGCCCGGCTGATGCGGATTCAATCTCGGGTGTGCTGGTGGGGCTTGCCGATCATGCTCTTGGGCATGGTCAGCTACGCCTTCTGGATCTACCCCGGCCGAAACGACATGTTTCAAGGCTACAGCATGATCATCGGGCTCTTCGGCCTGGTGTTGTTTCTGTTGGGCCCCAAGATGATGACGATCCTCTGGTTCCCCATCTTTTATCTGGGCTTCGGTGTGAAGGTGTCGCAGAAGCTCTGGGAACTGATCGCTCTGAAGCTGCAGAACATCGCTTCCATCAGCTCCACGCTGTTGCTGAACATCATCGGCCTGTTCCTTGATCTCGAAGCCAGTGTCCGTGGCAACACGATCGACATCTGGTACCAAGGGATCAAGGTGGACCCGCCCATGAACGTGGC
>CAZJCN010000207.1:2119-5057 GCA_964544195.1 uncultured Phycisphaeraceae bacterium
CTGAACCGGACTTACGAAGATACCGCGTGGATGGGCCATCCGCGTGGCCGTTTCGCCGATGTTCACATTGCCTACTACACGGGAACCGTGGACACCGTGCCGCACGTCCCGCAGCAGTGCTTCAAGGCCGGGGGATTGGAGCAGGTGGATGGCGGGGCCGCCACGTTGCACCTGCAGGGCGACAAGTACCGCGAAGACCCCGATCGGCCCGGGAAATACCTGCACCCGGTCAAGGACACCGGCTTCGGAGACGTGGTTCGTCTGCCCACGCTCGATATCCCCGCGACGTATTTCACGTTCTCCAACCCCCGGCGGAACGGGGAACTGGTCAACGTCGCGTATTTCTTTGTGGCCAACGGCAAGTTCCTGCCCTCGCCACATGCGGTCCGGGCCAACGGCTTCGACCTGCGAGACAAGTACAGCTACTACTGCAAGGTGCAGGTCACCGTCAATGTTCAGGATAAGGATCAGGCGATGGAGCGTATCTCGTCGCTGCTGTCAGAGTTGATGCCTGAAATCATGTCATGTCTGCCCGATTGGGTGGACGTTACCGAGGGCCGATGGCCCGTAGAAGGGTCCGCCGACGCGGACGCCGGAGAGTAATCATCATGGCCGGTCGAGTTAATACCCGTTTCGTATTCATCCTTGCCGCGGTCCTCGTCGTGTTGGTCGGCGGGTTGGCTGTCGTCGCCTACCGCGCCACGCGCGATGCTCAGGAACTCGTGGCACGCGGCGAACAGTACCTGCAGGAAGGCCAATACGACGAAGCCATCGAGACCCTGCAGCGTGCTGTGAACCGCAGCAAGAGTGACCCCGCGGTGATCAAGAAGCTGATCCACGCCTTGGAGGTGGTCCCCGCTGATGACCATGTTGAGGCTTCCAATGCGATGCAGTTGGTCCGGCAGTGGACGTTGAACCTGGCACAGATCAATCCCGATTCTGAAGAGACGCTCAAGGAATATGCCGACCTGATCGAGCGGTTTGCCGAACGGGTTCGTACGGATGGAGGGGTTCATCCGTTCTTCAACTACACCTATCAGGCTGCGCTCGCTCGTCTGGAATACAACCCGGAAGACCGGCTCGCTCGACGTTACCGCGCCGTCTACGGCCTGCTCTTTCTCAATGAGGAAATGAGCCAGCAGGACATCGACAAGGTCAGGGACGATATCCACTGGGCCTACGAAACCTTCCCGGATGACCCGGAAGTGGTTTACGGCATGGCGAAGTGGAAACTGTTTGACGCCGACCGCCAGAGCAAACCCGGCGGTGATCCCGACAAGGCCAAGCAGCTTCGCGACGAAGCCGTCGCCATGATGAAGGCGTTGGTTGATGCCGACCCGGACAATAATCGCAAGCGGTTGGACTATATCCAGGTCCTCTACCGAGCCACCCTGCCCGACACGGTCGGTCAGGAAGACCGCTTCGCGCCCATCCGGCCCGCCTTGGAGGAACTCGAGGCCCGGTTGCTGAAAGACCCGGCTCCCTTTGATGTGGTCAGCACAACCATCAATTTCCTCAAGTCGGTGTACGCCCGTCCCATCGGGTCAGAAAACGCCGAAACCGACCAGCCCACCGCCGAGAACGAGGGGACCGGTCGAGCCATTGCGCTGCTCGAACGAGCCATCGAAGTTTATCCGGATGATCCCCGTTACAAGCTGATGCTTGGGATCGAGCTGAAACTCGCCAGTGATTTTGAGCAGGCCCGTCAATTGTTGGAGGAAGTGCGAAGCCTCAGCACCTCCGGCGACTACCTCGACGTGCTGTTGCACTACACACTCAAGACCTCTGCCGATGTGGAATACGCCGACCTGCTGATCACGTTGGCGGAACTGGCGGACTCGAAGGAAAAGGCTGAAGCGATGCGTGCAGAGGCCGGCCGGATCATCGAGCAGATCGCAGCGACCGGGCGGGGCGAAGAGCCGAGAATCCTGCTGTTGAAAGGACGTCTGGCGCTCTCGCAGAAAAAGCTTCGTGAAGGTTTGATATACGTAGATAAAGCCGCAGAGAAGTACGACGCGTTCAGCCGGGAAAAGGCTGAAGCCTATCTGCTTTCCGCCCGCGCCCGTGCCCAGCAGGGCGACTGGGGTGCCGCCGCCGAACGGTATGAACAGATCATCAAGGTCAACCCGAACGTGCCGCAGATCCGGTTGACGCTGGCGCAGATCTACATTCGCCAGCGTGAATTTGACAAGGCACAGGACCATATCGACGCGGTCCTGATGGATTATCCCAACAGTGAACGGGCCGTCGTCATGCAGGCAAATCTGTACGCCGCGCAGGGTGATCTGGACCGTGCGATCGAGACCTACAAACAGCTCGACCTGCCCAATCGCCCCGATCTGGCGGTGGGTCTGGCTCAACTGATGATCCAGGGCGGTCGAGCCGAGCAGGCCCGGGCCATGCTCCAGCATTACTTCGACGCCGATCCGACCAACCTGGCGGTGCTGTCGGTCCTGATGACGGTGGTCGAGGATGATCAGGTCAAGCAGCAATTGATCGACACCGCGCGCACGGCGGGTGCGGATGCGGCGTCGCTGGATCGGCTTGCGATGCAGCTCGATCCCGAAGTCACGGGCAACCTGGATAAGGCCATCGAGGTACTGCTACAGGACCAGGAAGACCCATACGTTCGTGAGATCCAGACGGCACGCCTGTACGCTCAGGCCGGCCAGCAGGACAAGGCACGGGAAGCGTTGGCTCGAGCGGAGAAGCTGAATCCGGATGACAAGGCTGTCCTCGACATGCAGTTTGCCTTCGCCCTTCAGGACGGGGACCTGGAACTGGCCCAGAAACTGGCGGACAAGGCCGCTCAGCTGAACCTCGATGAAGCGCAGGGACGTTTCTACTACGCTCAGATTCTGTCACAAAAGAAGGACTATGCCGGCGCGATCGAACAGCTTAAGTTCGGCCTCGCCGACGTCCCCATCAACTCGGAAGG
>CAZJCN010000208.1:0-4963 GCA_964544195.1 uncultured Phycisphaeraceae bacterium
GAACTGGCTGACCTGTCGCGTAGCATCATGGCATGCACCCGGCGTTACTGACCAACCGAGCCTGGCTGGACGAGGAACTGGCCCCGTTTCAACACCTGGTTGTGGGCCTGATCGACGAAGGGGTTCGGGTAGCTCAGGTCGTCCCTGAAGGTGTTTCCCAGGAAGACCTCAGTAGCTTTGGTGAACAGGTCTGGTGGCGGGAGTCCCGGGTTTCAGCCCTTAATTACTTCCGCCTCTCCGGGCTGGATGATACGCTGGCGGGGATGGAGGTGGATTTAATCCATGCGATGGACGGCCGACTGTGGCGGGCTGCTTTGAATCTTGCGGAAGCTTTGAATGTCCCGGCCATTCTAAGCGCTTATTCAAAACTCGACATCCGTCTTTCCCAGCGATTGCTTGCCGGACAGGACCCCTCAAAGGTAGCTGTCACCGCAGCAACGGAGCCGTTAACGCATGCAATTCGGGAAGTCGTTGCCAGTGATCTGCTGGTACAGAATGTGGCTCCGGGAGTGCATGTGCACCAGGACTCCCAGACGCTTTCTTCGCCGGATCAGGCGTTGTGCGTGATTGTCAGCGGCAACGGTGAGATGGACGAGGACTATCAGACCCTGCTGGACGGGATCGCCGGGTTTGTTCGAGCAAGACCGATGAGCCAGTTTTTTTTCGATGGCCAAGGCAGCACTCAGCATCAGATCTGGAAGGCGGCCAATGCCTCGGGGTTGCTCAGTAATATCTCCCTGACGCCGCGACGGCTCGGGCATCGGGAGGTGTTGCTCAAGGCTCACGCGATCATTCACCCGCAACCCTTGGGCCGGGCAAGGAGTCTGACCCTGCGTGCGATGGCACGGGGGATGCCGGTGATCGCCCGACACGATCCGTATCTTGACTACCTGATTGATGGTGAGACGGCCGTTGTATTGGAAGACCCCGACGCGTCGCAGTGGGTCCGGGTGTTGGAGCGTCTTGTTGAAGATGTGTCGGGGATGGCTGAACTTGGTCAGCGTGCGATGAATTGGATACGGCACAACCGCACGACATCGCAGTATGTGGCCGGCGTATTGGAAATCTACAGAAGGATGACAGGGGAATCGATCCCGTTTTCATCCTGACTGAATATCGGGGGAAAGACAGGTTGTATTCATGCCAGACGAAGATGTGAATCGTGAGTTGGGTCTGACTGTCCTTGAGACCGTCGACGCGGTGCGGACGTATCGGCGGGGTCTGCCCGGCCGAGTGGCGTTGGTGCCCACGATGGGGGCATTGCACGAAGGGCATCTCAGGCATATCCACGTGTGCCGGGAGCGTGCGGATCACGTGTTGGTCAGCGTGTTTGTCAATCCGACCCAGTTCAATGACAAACAAGATTATGAGTTGTATCCCCGGAACCTGACGGAGGACCTCGCCCGATGTGCGGAGGCCGGGGCGGATGCGGTGTTTGTGCCGACGGTGGAAGCGTTATACCCACCTGGTGCGGTGGCTGCCGAGGTGGATGTGCCGATGTTGACGGCCGATCTGGAGGGCCGGGACCGACCGGGACATTTTCAAGGCGTGTGCCGCGTGGTCGTGAAGCTGCTGAATGTGGTCCAGCCGGACCTTGTGTCCTTTGGGCGTAAAGACTACCAGCAACTGTGCGTGGTGCGCGCCGTCATCGAGGATCTGATGCTGCCGATCGAGATCCTGCAAGTTTCGACTGTTCGAGAAGCGGACGGTTTGGCGATGTCCAGCCGGAACTTGCGATTGAATGACGATGAGCGTCAACACGCTCTGGGGTTGTATAAATCGTTATTGACAGCAAAGCAGATGGTCGAGCAGGAAGGGGAGACCGATCCGTCTCTGGTTGAAGATGCGATGGCATCGGTCATGCGGGCGCACCAGGTTGATGTGAATTACGCCGCGGTCCGTCATCCTGTCACGCTGGCGAAGCTTGAGTGTATTGAGCCGAAGTTAACGGGGGGCGTGGTCGCGTTGGTGGCGGGACGGGTGGGCCCTGTCCGGCTGATTGATAATATGTTACTCGGTCAGTCGGATTCCGAATAGCTCCAGGCTGAACCAGTATTGCTGTCGAGCTTATTGCTCGCTGCTTTCTGCATGATCCGGAGCGGGTTTGTCGGAATGTTCATCTTCTGGAGGGATGGATTCCGAGGAATCGACGGATGGGTCATCCTGTTTTCGTAACTGTTCGAGCCGAGCCTTGCGCTGTTCGATCAGGTGGTCCGGTAGCCGATGCGCCCGGGGCGGTGGCGGTAAGGTCGGAGTGACGGACACGGTGTGTGTCATGGCTGGGATAGCGCCACCCAGCCGAGTATTGACCTGATGGTCCACCCCGTATTGCGTGTCAGGGGGCCAAACCGTCGGCAACAGCGGGGTGGTGGTGTCGGGTACCAGGTCGAACACGGTATTGGGCG
Source organism: uncultured Phycisphaeraceae bacterium (assembly GCA_964544195.1). Classification (GTDB taxonomy): domain Bacteria; phylum Planctomycetota; class Phycisphaerae; order Phycisphaerales; family Phycisphaeraceae; genus CAZJCN01. The sequence goes on from CAZJCN010000208.1 coordinate 2,406, forward strand.
GGATCACGTCCAGAAACCGACGGTCCTGGCCGGGACTGACATTCAGCCGAAGCTCACCCAAAGGGTCATAGACGAGGTAGTCAGGACGATCAAGCCAGGCGGTGAAGCCGGGCTGACGCAATTGATAGGTTTGATTGAGCACCGCTCCCCGACCATCGTAACCCGGCTGAATGAGGCCGATATTGCTCCGGTGGTACAGCGATCCGGTTTGGCCATAGACCGACAAGCCCGGCTCGACACGTCGCAGGCTGGTGGCACGTAGATCCAGGTCGGCTACGGTCTGGTCCACCGGTTCCCAAACAGCAGTAGGGGTAGTTTGCCCAAAAGACGGCGAAACAATGGCTGTGACGGGACATAGCACAACCCATCCGCCCATCTGTCTCAACCACGCCCATATGTGTCGGGTCATGGTCTGCATCGCCCGACCCTTGCTTGGGGTAAATAAATCGTTGCGGTGTAGCGGCCTATCAACCCCGCTTACTTATTCTTACTTGGTTGCTTCATCGGCAGGCGAGGATTCCTCGACCGCCTCTTGAACAATGTCTGCTGCCTCACCCGCTTCAGCTTCATCGGCAGATTGGGCGGCTTCTTCCACCTCGGCTACGGCTTCGCTGGCTTCTTCCGTGGTTTGTTCACCTGATTCCTGAACAGCCTCTTCGGCTTCCTTGACTTCGCTGTCAGCTTGGGCTTCGTCCTGCTGCTGAGCCTTGACCTCGGCGACCGCCTCGGCTGCTACGCTCTGGGGGGTGTCCTGTACAGGAACCGGTGCCGCGTCCACCGAGCCGGGCACTTCTGGGGCTGGCCGGTAGTTCACCTGCATCCGGATACGTCGACCGGTCAGGTCGATCTTGTCTCGCATGACGAGAACCCCATGCCTTTTTTCACCTACGTTAACCGGCTGGTCGTCCACACGGTAAAGTTTCCAGTTCACCCAGCTCGGTGCCCCGGAGGCGTCAGCCTGCTGACGGTCCGTGCCTTCAAAATCCAGCTCAAGCATGTGATTGACCGGGATGTCCATTTCCCAGACGGCCTCGTTGGCGTTGGTGTCGACCAAGGCGAGGCTGGTGGGTCGGTGGACGGTGCTGACAAATACGTGCTTGTCTGCGGCCGTGCATCCCACCATCGAATACGTGAGAACCACCATCAGCAGGGTCAAGGCTCGTGCGGATCGTGTCATCGGTTTTATCCTTTCAGAGTCGAATCTTCCCAACCGGTCGCCCCAAGAGCGCCGGCTACTTCAGGGGCGTCCCCTTACATACGATAAGCCTTGACTGGCAAACAAGCCAGCCCGCCTGTTGTGATTCAAGCGATCCGGACCAAAATGGATCGCCTTAATACTTCTCTCGATACTCCGATGGGATCATGCCGACCATCTTATGGAACGTTGCGGTGAAGTGGCCATGGCTGGAGAACCCGCTCTCGATCGCGATCTCGCCGATCGGTGCCCGAGTGGCCCGGAGCATCCACTTGGCGTGTTGGATCTGTGTCCGTAACAGGTAGTGTTTCGGGCTGATCTGCGCGAAACGGGTAAACAGGCGGTGGAAGTGGAAGGGGCTGGCTTCTACGTATTCCGCCAGTTCGGTCAGGCCCGGGGTCTCCACGAAGTGATCGCTCATGTAGCCCATGGCTGCGGCGACCCGGTCGTCATCCACCAGCCCGACCGCTGGCAGATCATCCCGACCGGACGGTCGAAGTTCCACGTAGTAATGTCTCGAATCAATGCCTCGGCCGGCCCGGCCTTGGTAGAAGCGGACCCATTGTGCCGACCTCCCCAGCTTCAGGGTCATTTGGTGCATCTCGTGATCGCCAAGGTCATCCCATCGCTGGTAGGCGACCGGTTCCAGTTGGTCAATCAGGTCCTGAAGTATCTTGGGTGAACGCAGGAAAGCGGTTTCACCGCGCGGATCGGCGTGGATCAGGCGGCTGTCTTCCCCGAGCATCACCCGGATCAGGTCCGGTTCCCCGGCATGATCGAATTGGGCACGGATCATATTCAGCGCCAAGCCGGCCAACCGAAGATCTTCATCAGAAAAGGCTCGTGATTTACGGCTGACCGCCAGGTACCACGCACGTGATAAACCCTGAACTGCGTTCTGCATGAACACGGCGGCGTGTCGAGATGGCGGTAGGGCGGGACCCGGTGTGGATTTCGCGGTTTTTCCGACAGCGAATCCTTTACGGTGAGCTTGCTTCAATAGAGCATCCCGGCGACTATCTTGCTCGCACCATTTCCGGACCTCAGCTCCTTTGACGCCGGCGACCGCCAGCAACTCGTCGGCACTAGGCCTGCCAGGATTGATTATGCCCAGAACGACCCCATCGATGTTCAGGTCTTTCTTGAGCTGTGCGATGTAGGCCCCCGGACCTTCCCGCCAAGGTACGATCGCCCCGGAGGAACTGTCCGCTGTGTACCGTTTCACTTTCTTTTCCTTGCGCTGGAGTGCGATAAACAACTCTGCCCGGCCCCGTCGGCCGTGCGTATAACAACGTCGGGTACATCCCCGCGTTTAAGTATTACACTACATAAACAATCGTAGTCCCCCCGGGAGGACGGGACA
>CAZJCN010000209.1:0-4940 GCA_964544195.1 uncultured Phycisphaeraceae bacterium
CTGTTGGGCTGAACTGGATCGGGACGGGGAACGTCAGACCGACGGCTGGCCGTCCACTGGATGAGAATCACGCGAGGGTCATCAGATGAAGCTGAACATGCTCGGGGTCAGCGTCGGCAACACACGCACCCGCATCGGCGCGTTCGTCAACGGCGAGTTGCAGGAGTGCGCGACGTTCCGTAACGACCGTCAGGACGATGCGCTCGGCGAAGCGGTGGAGCACGCTTTCGGCAGTATCCGTGACCGGCAGGACGCCGCGGTGTTGATGGCATCGGTCAACCGCCCGGCCGGGGAGCAGGTCGAACGGATGCTGATCGAGCGGTTGGGGGTCACGGTCCGTCGGGTTGAGCGGGACCTGCCGATCCCGATCGGCCGACAGGTGGACGACGATTCCAAAGTGGGGGAGGACCGGCTCCTCAACGCCGCTGCGGCTTACGACATCCTCAAGCAGGCGTGCGTCGTGGTCGATGCCGGGACCGCGATCACGGTGGATTTCGTGGATGGGCAAGGCACGTTCCACGGCGGGGCCATCGCTGCCGGTGCCCAACTGCAGCTCGATGCCCTGCATCAACGCACCGATCTGCTGCCGGACGTGGAGATCGCAAAGCCCTTGGAAAACATCGGCCACAACACCACCGAGGCGATGCGCGTCGGTGTGTACCACGGCCTGCGCGGGATGGTTCGGGAACTGGTCGAACAATACGCCGAAATCGCTGGGGCTTATCCGATGGTGGTGGTCACCGGCGGGGACGGCAACCTGTTGTTCCGCGATTACGAACTGGTCGATCGGATCGTGCCGAATCTCACGATGATGGGTCTGTATACCACGCTGCGGGTGGCCACCGAGCAGCAGAGCAAAGCGGACAACTGATCCCATTCTGCTCGGGACGTGTTTAAGCCCGTTGTCAAGGCAGGTTAGTAGCTCCGATCGTGAACCGGACGAGGTGGGTCATGTCGGACAGTGGAGAGAATCAGCCGGTTTATACTGACGAAAACCGCCGAGCGGTGCTGATGGTGATGCGCATTATCTGGCTCGCACTGGTCGTCGGTCAGATTGGTTTCGGGGCGGTGGTGATCTTCATGATCCGGCAGGCCGGACCGAGCCAGCAGTCGCACCTGACCGGGCAGATGTTCGCCATTGCCTGCGGGGTATTCATCGGCGCAGTGGGCTTGGGCTACTTTCTTCGAAATCAATCCTACAAGAAGCATTGGCATGAACACGCGGTCGCACCGCCGGGCTATTTTCAGGGCAACCTGATCCTGTTGGCGCTTCTCGAATCTTCCTCGTTTCTGACGCTGGTGCTGGTGATGCTGCACGGCGAGGTGTTCCCGTTGATCCTGCCGGCGGTCGCGTCGCTGGCGGTGCAGTGTGCGAACTATCCCAGCCCGCTACCCATGCAGCCCCACGCCCCGGAGCTGGGCGACCCGTCCCCGTGAATGCGATCAATCCCACGACCACCCGCGTTTTGCTGACCACGGCTCCGCGTCCCGGTGCGATCGCCATCCTGACGGTCACCGGGCCTGAGGTAGTCAGTGTGTTGAAAGCCGTGACGGGACGACCTGACTGGATTCCGGGTCGGGTGCGACTGGTGAACCTGGCTGATGTGGACGAAGGGGTGGCAGTCCTGCTTCGAGCCGGTGAATCAGGATGTGCCCAATTGATGCCCCACGGCGGACCTCGTGTGGTTCAGTGCCTGTTGGATAAACTTGCTTCACTTGGCGTGGCCGTGGGAACGCCGGACGATACACGACATATCTATCCCGAGGCATCCTCACCGATCGAGGCGGATATGCTCGCCACCATCGCACGGGCCGCCAGCCCCGCGGCGATCGATCGTTTGGCTTTGCAGCCTGAGCGTTGGCGCAAGGCTGTGCGGGATGAGACGACTTTTGATCTGTCTCGGGTTCTTGCCGACACAGCCGTATTGGATCGACTCATCGAGCCGCCGATGGTCGTGGTCGTGGGCCGGGCTAATGTCGGCAAGAGCACACTCACCAACCACCTGATGGGGAGGACCGTCAGCCTGGTCGCCGACCTGCCCGGCACGACACGCGACTGGGTGGGGGGGGTGGTCGAAATCGATGGCGTCGCTTTGCATTGGCACGATACCCCCGGTTTGCAGTCCAGTGATGATCCGATTGAACAACGCGCGATCCGCATCGCCCGACGGGTGATGGAGTCGGCGGATGTGCTGATCGCGATGCGTGATACCGATCAGGACTGGCCGACGGCCGAAGCGCTTCCTCGTGAACCGGACTTGCGTGTCGTCAACAAGGTCGATCAGCAGGCCGGCCGAATCGACTGGCATGACGCGATCCCGATCAGTGCGCAGACCGGCGAAGGGATCGGCCGACTCAAGTCCGCGGTAATCTCCTGTTTGCAACTGGATCGTGTCCCGGGCGATGCCTTATGGGCCTTTTCACCGACGCTCAGGCGGATGATGAATGACGCGCTTTCTTTGACGGAGCTGTCCGGCTACCTCGGACTCGACTGAGACGTCTACCGGCGAATAAAAACCGCGGCGTGTGGCCGCGGTTGAACGCATCGTTGCACGTGATGTGTTACGTTTGCGGCTTGTCATCCGGCCCGGCGATGCTGTCACGCATGGCGGTGTCCGCCTGAATGTTCTTGATCCGGTAATAATCCATGATGCCGAGGTTGCCGCTGCGGAACGCTTCGGCGATGGCCTTGGGGATCTCCGCCTCGGCCAGCACGACCAACGCCCGGTTCTTGGCGACTTCGGCCTGGTATTCCTGCTCCTGCGCCACCGCCATCGCTCGCCGTTTCTCCGCCTCAGCCTGGAACCGATGCTTGTCGGCCTCGGCCTGATCGCTCTGCAGCTTCGCGCCGATGTTCTCACCCACGTCGATGTCGGCGATGTCGATCGACAGGATCTCGAACGCGGTCCCGGCATCCAGGCCTTTTTCGAGCACGACCTTGGAGATGCGGTCCGGGTTTTCCAACACCGCCTTGTGGGAAGCCGATGAACCGATCGTCGTGACGATGCCTTCACCGACACGGGCGATGATGGTTTCCTCCGTGGCCCCGCCGATCAACCGGGCCAGGTTCGCACGCACGGTCACCCGCGCGCGGGCCTTGAGCTGGATGCCGTCCTGCGCCACCGCGTCGATGGTGGTTCGGCCTTGGGCGGGGTGGGGGCAGTCGATGACCTTGGGGTTCACCGACGTCTGCACCGCGTCGAGGATGTCACGGCCGGCCAGGTCGATCGCGCACGCGGTGTCCCACGCCAGATCAATCTTCGCACGGTCGGCGGCGATCAGGGCGTTGACCACGCGCGGCACGTTGCCCCGTGCCAGGTAGTGTGTCTCGAGTTGATCGGTGGAAATATTCAGCCCGGCCTTGACCGCCTGAATCCGTGACAGCACGATCACCCGTGGGTTGACCTTTCGGAACCACATCCCCACCAGTGCCGCCAGGCTGACCGGGGCACGGGAAAGCATCGCCTGGATCCACAGCCCCAGGAAGCGGAACAGGAAGATCAGGATCGAGAAAACGATCAGCCCGACCACCACCAGCACAGCGATCAGGCCGGCGTTACCCAGTGTCAGCATCGGAAAGGTGGTGTTCATCTCGGTTCCCTCATGGAAGATGTTGGTTCGAGGCGTGAATTTACCACTACATCATGCACGATCCGGCGTATGGACACAACCTCCATGACGGCAACCGGCGCAGGCATGCGGCGCGGTGGGTAGTTTTTATCAGTGTTGCAAGACCCGCCGGCAAAAAAACACAAGGGGATAAGGGCGTTGGTGGTTATAATCCGGGCCGTACCTATAAGTGTTTACAGTTGAGGTTAAATCAATGCGAGCAATCGTCACCGGGCAGGTGGGCATGGATAAAAAGGACTACCTCAGGAAGGTGGTCGATTTTGCCGGACAACAGGGCGAGCGGATCTCGCTGTACAACGTCGGCGACATGATGTACGCCGAGGCCCCCGATGTGAAGCCCGGGCGTATTCTGGACCTTCAATTGAGCCGGCTCAATTCGCTTCGCCGTGCCGCGTTCAAGGACATCATCCGTGATTCGGAAGGCGAGCCGAACATCATCGTCAACACCCACGCCACGTTCCGATGGCGACACGGGCTGTTCAGTGCGTTCGACTTCGACCAGGTCGAGGCCCTGAAGCCCGACGTGTTGATCTGCCTGCTGGACAACATCGAGGTGGTATCCGAGCGGTTGCACCGCGATCACACCACCGACGCCACTCTGAAAGACCTGATGGTCTGGCGCGAAGAGGAGATCATGGCAACCGAGCTGCTGGCTCAGGCCCTGAAGATCCCCAACCGTTTTTACCTGTTGGCGCGCGGTCGGCACAAGGACACGGTGGAGACGTGTTTCCGGCTGATCTGTCGCCCGCAGATGCGGACGGTCTACCCGTCGTTTCCGATGACGCACGTGGTCGGCCTGCCGGACACACTCAAGGAGATCGACGCGTTCCGTGCCGAGCTGGCCAAGCACTTCATCGCGTTTGATCCCGGTGACGTGGATGAAAAGCTGTTGCTGGATGCCGCGATCGAAGCGGCTAAGGAGGGTCGGGATTTCGTCGAAGTCCATCCCGGGTCATTTTCAGGCGGAAAGAAAAAGATCCGCGTCTCCGTCAAGCAGGTACTGGACATTGCCGGGGACATCGACGGGCAGATCTATTCCCGCGACTTCAAGATGGTCCGACAAAGCGACATGATCGTCTCACTGGTCCCGGAACTACCTGACGGCATGCCCGGGCTGTCCAGCGGAGTCGAGCGCGAACTGCACCACGCCTTTGAACACGGCCGGGAGGTTTACGTCGTCTGGAAGCCCAAGCGCTCGCCCAGCCCGTTTATTACTGAAACCGCCACGCGCGTCTTCCACAGCACGGAGGAAGCGTTGCAATACTTCGAGCAGCAGGGGATGTTCGTGCAGGCGAACCTGTTCGGCGCAT
>CAZJCN010000210.1:0-4897 GCA_964544195.1 uncultured Phycisphaeraceae bacterium
ACATCCAGATGCCCGTTCGTGATCGGATCGAACGTGCCCGGAAACAGCCCGATTTTTGGCTTATCGTTCATTCGGGGGAGTATATCACCCTGACATCAAAGTGGGCATCCGGCAAGACGATCGCCCTCGGATGTGCTTTGGAAGCACTGACCATAACCCCATTTACACTCAGGCAATGAGGGTTGGCATTACCCAGTCCGCACAGACGGCCTGCGCATGGAGTCACAGGCTGATTTTGAACATGAATAATTGGCCTGCAAAGGGTTTGAATCGGAAACTTCCATCGTTCCCGGCAAGGGTCACGGATACCGCTGACCTGCCGAGAACTCGGCCCGGATGCGTCTTGTACCCGCAGCCCGGCCAACATAATCCAGCCCTGGATCGGGTCTCGTACCGGCTTGCCTCCCCGGTCGAGACCTTTTTATTTTTTTGACCTATCCTCAGTGGCATACTCGGCTTTGACTTGACAGACCCGCCTAATCCGGGTGTAATTTGTGGCTCGCTACAGCAGAACCGCGTGGTTCTGCACTTCCTGGAACCGCAAAGCCGTAGCCACGGCCGAGCCACCAAGAGGCGTCCCGTTAACCCGGGATGATACATACGATGGCCAACTACACCGGCCCGAAGGTCAAGCTCTCCCGACGCGTCGGCGTCCCGATCGCCGACATCCCCAAGCACACCGCCAAGCGACAGCTCAACCCACCCGGTATGCACGGGTTCCGCGGCCGGCGCCTGCGCGACTTCGGCATCCGCCTGAACGAAAAACAGAAGCTGCGCTACCACTACAACGTGCTGGAGCGGCAGTTCCGCAACTACGTCGCCAAGGCCTCGACCGCCAAGGGTAACACCGGTGAGGTGCTCCTGCGCATGCTCGAAACCCGGTTGGACAACGTCATCCGCCGGCTCGGTTGGGCACGGACCATCTGGGCCGCCCGACAGATCGTCAGTCACGGTCACGTGCTGGTAAACGGCCGAAAGACCGACATCCCCAGCTTCCGCGTCAGTGTCGGTGACGAGATCACCCTCAAGCCCAAGATCCAGAAACTCGTCCGTGAGAACATGGAAACCATGCCCGGCCACAACGTCCCCGGTTGGCTGATGTTCGACCCCTCGACCCTGACCGCCAAGGTCACCGCCGACCCCACCCCCGACGAGATCCCCTTCGACGTGAACATGAATCTGATCGTCGAATTCTACCGCTGATTGAGCGGTTTCCAGAAAACCCTCAAATGCCCACGGCAATCACGTCGTGGGCTTTTTTTATCAAAGCACTTCGGACACGCCAAACCCAACGGCCAGCAAGCTTAAACGGCTCACATTTGACAATAGACCGATACGTCCGATAATAACCATGTTTTCCCGCGAAGGATCGCCTGGGTTTTCACGAGGGAGCGTTTTGTAATGACTGGCCGGCCTATTAGGGTGTGCTTAAAGGCTACACGTCTTTCACGCTGACCGGGGATCGGCCACAGGATGAAAGGCGATCTCGATGCGGCTATTCCGTTCTCGATTGCAGCGTAGTATGTCGGCGTGTACAGGGGCCTTAATTTTGTTAACGCTGGCGTGTACCGCCAGTCCGCTAAGTGCGGCATTACTGGATTGGAGAGGTACGATCAGCACTGCTTGGGCCACGGCAGGAAACTGGAATCCCTCAGGCCCGCCCGGCTCATCCGATACTGTGCGGATCGGTTCAGTGATACCCCCGAGCTTTCAATGGCCAATCTACAGTACAAGCAACTCAACGGTTACAAGCGTAACGGTTCAGGGGCCTAACACGTCTAATTCCGGCTTCCTTTCAATCAGTACCGGAACATTAAATGTGTCGAGCAATTTTAGGGTCGGCGTCGCGGGCTCGGGTAACGGTTCAGTCACTTTGTCGGGGGTGAGTACCAATCTGTCCGTAGCGGGTCAGATCCGGATTGATGCGGGATCAACCATAACCAACTCCGGCGGTGCTAATGTGGTACAGACAAGCAGTCAGCCGGTGCTTGTGAACGGCCTGCTCAGACAGATTACCAACAATTCAGCGGACTTCAATGCCATCAACATGAGTATTTTATCAGGCGGCTCATACATTCAGTCAACAGGGCGAACGGTTGTCTCAAATACCATGTTGATTAGCGGTCAATCCGGAACAGGCACGGCATCGAGCTACTCGTTACAAGGCACGGGAATCTCGGCAGGGGATGCATCCGCACAATTCATCACGGTCGGCGACAGTACAAATGGCACACTGATTTTGTCCGGCGATGCTACGATGACGGTGACCAACTCCATGACCGTGAACAGTGGCGGTTTATTTGACATCCGAAAGGACTTTGGTTTCGACTGGCTGATGACGCTGAACGGCGGCACAGTGCGAGCTAAGGACGGCCCGACGTTAAAGACACTCACTCTGTTTGCGGATGCTTTTCTCAAGGGATCGGGGACGGTTGATGGGAGCCTAGCCAACGGTTGGACCATTAGCGCTGGAGCCTCAAACAACACCGTGGGCTCGTTCGATGTCAGCGGCGATTATTCGCAGACCTTCTCCACGGCGGCCAGCCATGGAGAATTGCTGGTCGATATCGCGGGGACATCGACAAGCCAATATGATACCTTGGATGTGACGGGCGATGTTACGCTGGACGGTGACCTGGTTGTTCAGTTCATAAGTAGCTTTACCCCGAGCGAGGGCAACCAGTTCGATATTATCCCGTTCGGGGGCACACTCACCGGTGCTTTCCGCGACGTGACGCTTCCCGCAGCGTCATCGGGTGTCGCCCTTACGCTGATTTACGGGGCAAGCGACGTGTCACTTGCCGCCGGGATCGAAGGGGATCTGAATCTCGATGGATTTGTCGGCATCGATGACCTGAACATCGTCCTGGGTAACTGGAACGCATCAGTACGTGAGGACGTCTGGGGTGATGGCGATCCGAGCGGAGATGCCTTCGTCGGCATCGATGACCTGAACATCGTCTTAGGCAACTGGAATAACGGCACACCCCCCTCGGCACTAAGCGTAGTCCCTGAACCTGTGGCGTTGTTTTTACTCGGTCCGGGGACGTTGGGGTTGATGCTTCGTGGCAGGTTAGCCTAGAAATCCTAGTGTGCTTTATTGGACCTCCGCGTGAGGTATGGCCGATAACCATGGTTAGTTTGATGCCCGACTCTCCGAAGGGATAATGAATATGAACCGCCCAGCTACATTTTCCGCCGTTGCCCTCCTGGCAGGGCTGGCCCCTACCGCCTGGGGCTCGATCGCCACCACCAACTACATCCAGATTGTGCCTGTTGACAACCGTAGCGTGCTGTCTGGGTACCTCAGCTATGACCTGATGATGACCACACCAGCCAGCGACTGGACCAGTGGTGCGATCCTCCTGAATCTGGCATCAGGCTCGATCTATCAGTCCGCCCAAGGGGAGGGCACGCCGATGCCCTCTGCTTTCTACGATGTGTTACCCGATCTTGAGTTCGACACCTATGTTGGTGTGCCCGGTGGGTCCATCATTGGCGGGGCGGGCGATCTTGGTGGCGACAATCTCGCATTCACCTCCACCGAGTTAGATGTGTCGTACTACAATATTGCCAAGGACGACATCGGAACGTTCTCGATCGGCAGGATCACGCTGTCTGATGACGCGGTAGGGACCTGGAGACTTGCCTCAAATACCGCAGACGGCCAACGCGTCGATCTGGTCGGTACGATCTCAGGCGGTGTATTTAAGATTGATACGGAGGCTTCAGCGGCGGCGGCGTTAGCCGCGTATATGAATACTGCAGAATATGAGCGGTCACAGCCCCGTCGGGAATATGTGCCGAAAGACATTGACCTAACTACATTATTCGTAACCATTCCCGAACCTCTCGTCGAAGTGACCGAAGGCGAAACAAGCGGGACGCTGCCGGAACCTGGGACAGTGACATTGCTTGGGCTTGGCGGGCTGGCGTTGTTGCGGCGTCGCTGAGGGCCATCGCGGCAAACCCACATAACCAACAGGCCCGCGTTCGTCGAACGCGGGCTTTTTACTACACTAAAAGCCTACTCAACACACTCACAGGAGCACCACACATGGGCCTGATGGACGGCAAGAAGGGCATCGTTTTCGGGATTGCTAACGACCGCAGCTATGCTACGTACATCACCAAGTGCCTGATCGAGCACGGCGCGACCTGCGGGTTTACGCACCTGCCGGACGAGAAGGGCAAGATGGAAAGGCGCTGCCGGATGGCGGTCGAGGAGCTGGGCGTCAAAGACCCGTGGCTTATGCCCTGTGATGCGTCAAAAGACAAGGACCTGGACGCGGTATTCGAGCGGATCGAAAAAGACTTCGGCACGATCGACTTCATCGTCCACTCGATCGCCTTCGCGGACCGGGAGTACCTGAAGATCGGCAACTTCTACACGACCACCCGGCAGGCCTACCTCCAGGCGGTGGATATCAGCGCCTACACGCTCCTGGCGATGGGCCAGCGGGCGGTGAAGGTCATGCCCGGGGGCGGGTCGATGCTGGCGATGAGCTACTACGGCGGCGAGAAGGTCGTGCCCGGCTACAACGTCATGGGCGTCGCCAAGGCGGCCCTTGAACACACCGCACGGTACCTCGCTTACGACCTCGGCGAAAAGAACATCCGGGTCAACACCATCTCCGGCGGACCGCTCAAAACGCTCGCCGCCTCGGCGGTGGGGGGGATCAGCGAGATGTTCGACCACATGGAGCGTAAATCCGCACTGAAACGGAACATAACCGGCGATGAGGTGGGGAATACGGCCGTCTATCTCCTCAGCGACCTGTCCAGCGGTGTCACCGGCGAGAACATCCACGTCGATGCCGGTTTTAGTATCGTCGGGTTGTAGGCCGATATGACAGGCAGGCCAGGGTTTGCTCACGGCTTCCCCGGACGGAGGCCG
>CAZJCN010000211.1:0-4894 GCA_964544195.1 uncultured Phycisphaeraceae bacterium
AGCAACTGCCCGGCAAACGGCCCGTCATGAATCAATAACGCCTTGGTCGGGGAATTGATGATCTCGTTCTGCTGCAGATACACCATTGGACGGCTGCGTATCTGATCGCAGAACGCGCTGGGATGACCGCCTTCGGGGAAGCGGTCGGCCAGCTTGGGCACGATATTCGTCCGGTTGAAATGGCCGTAGAAACGCCCGAGCTGAACGTGTGACAGCGTGCTGGTCGGGAACCACGTGCCCTGATTGTCGGCATAGATCAGGATGTCATCCGGCCCGAGTGATACCGTGTTTGGCGTTCGCAATCCGCCGGCAATAATCCGGCAGGTTTCGGTGGCAAGGTCCACCTCGATAATCGAACCGCGCATCGGCCCGTTTGGCGCGGCGTTGGTCCCCATCCCCTCCCAGCCGGGCGGCGCCATGGCGGTGGACAAAGCGGCATACAGCTTGCCGTCACGATGAACCAGGCCGAAGGTGAACTGGTGATAATTCCAACCTTCCCAACCCGACGCCACGTCGTGTCGGGTTTCGAAGTAGCCGTCGCCGTCTTCATCCGTCAGGCGAGAGATGGCTTTTCGATGCGAGACATACAACGTATCTCCGATGGCACACAGACCGCTGGGTTCATAGAGTCCGTCGGCGACGGGGACAAGTTGATAGGCGTCGGGATCATCACCGGTCGCTCCCCGGACCTCGTAAAGTTTGTCGGGGGCTTTGCTGTCGATATCCGGCAGCGCGACGTTGCTCCGCTGAATGGGCTTGAACGTGCCGATGATCAACCGCCCATCAGGCATGAATGTCATCGCGCCGACACTGGGCTTGCTTTCCGGAGGACGGATGGTCACCAGATCGTATGCGGGGTGCAGTCCCGCAACGGGTTTGCCGTCACCGGGGCTGCGTGTGCTGGACAGGCGCTTGATGCCGGGTGAGGTGACCCGTGTCGGGTCCGCGGCGCTGCGCCAATACTGGGTAGGAATCGGTTTGAAAGTATCTTCGCCCTCTTTCCGCCATTCCAATTTCAACGACGTGTCCGCGTCATCAACCACCAACTGCTCGACAGTCAGGTGGATGTGATGAAGTTTGTCCCAGACGGCGTTTGTAGTGACAACGCCGGGTTCGCGGATCGTGGTTTCACCCCGGACGGCTCCCCAGACCTGTAACTTCAACGCCCCCCCGCCGGACAGTTTCAATTCATACTTACCGACCTCCGGACACAAGAGTTGCGTTTCAATATTGATTACCTTCGGGCCGGGAACCTCCCCCACCCAGGGTGCCGGGTGTGAAAAGTCCAGAGTCGGATGCAACTGGTCGTAATTGGGGGTCTGGTTGGGCGCCAAGGCGGGCACGTCTTCCAAGCCTTCACGAACCGAGTACACGCGCACCCCCACGCCCTGTTCGTATTCCGTCTGTGAATAAACCTCGGACGACAACCCCGGCAGGATGAGAAACGAAAAAAGAAGGAGTTTCAGACCGATACGCTGGTGTGGCTTCATGGATGTCATCATGTCAGTAACGGATTTATCAAGTAAAGAACAAAGCAATTCGGACCATCAATACTCATTCGGGCTTGCGCTGTCGGATCAGCGGGCTTGTCAACACGGCTGCGAGTGCAACACCCACGATCAATCCCGGCCCGATCCAACCCACACGACCATAAGCGGCCCAACCGGACAACAGGGTGTAGATCATCGTCACGGTCACACTGATCGTCATCATCACCGGGCCCATCCGGGCTTGCCCCAACCGCTTCTGGCAGCCCAGTAACAGAAACGCCCACAATGCCACGGGTAACAAAGCCAAGCCGATCAGGCTGGTCGGGATCACGAGGTACGCGCTCAACTCGCCCCAAAAGAACGGGCCGAATACGGCGACCAACGGAATCATGCTGCCGTATATCCGTGGCATCCCGAAACCCGCTTCCATGGCATAGCCGTTGATGAGCATGTGGATCAGGACGGTCGACAAAGCGATAAAAAACACCCCGACGCCAAACACCCATATCCCGATCGGCCCTTCAAACAGCGAACGCATCGGCGCCGCCAATGCGGCAGTGCCATGCTTGATCGTCGCGGCCGCCAGTTTTCGTTCAGCCTCGGGGACCTGGTCCAGCCAGGCTTGACGCTTGTTCGGGTCCGGTTCAGATGCCCAATCATCAAATGCGTGCGCCGCATACTTTTCCAAGTTAGTCCGATACGGCGCAAGCCCGGGTGGGGCTTCGGCCTCCGGCTCGGAAAACGACCAAGACACCAGCGCTTCGTTGATATGGTCCGGGCCGTGCAGCGTAGCCGCCGAGGCGCTGACGATGAATCCGGTCACCAGAATAAACGGGATCACCAGCCCGATCACCAGATCGAAGCGAGCCAACCCGACCTTGTCCGCTCCCCATCCGCGCGAGAGCAATGCGTAAGGCATCAGAAACGTCATGTTGATCCCCACCGTGGCACTGATGGCAGCCAGGATGGTATTGCGCTGCAGGTTGACGATGTGTTCTGACCAGAACTCAGGGGAGCCGCTTTGACTCAGCAGCTCTGCATAGCCGGGTGCCGGTGACCAGAGGATGTCCGGCGATGGGATCAGTGCACGCAACATGTCCAAGACTAACAGATCGCCGCGGGCAACCAGTTTTACCACGGCTGCACCGAAACAGAACACGATCCCCGCCACGATCACCTGGATCAAGCGATCAAACAAGCGACGACCCGATCGCTCGCTGAGTTGCGTGATCGTGATCCCGATCGCACACCCGGCCATCAATCCGGTCGCGATCACCCGGCCCATGACGCCCGATTCGCCTCCCAATGCCGTACCCGCTCCCAACCAGTTGGGGATCACCATCTGCGTCAGGGCGTCGATGCCCAGGTTGTACTGTGGAAGCCCCCAGACCAGGTTGGCCGCCACCGTCGCCGCAAGCCAACCCCACCCCAGGACCGGGCTGACGTGTCGATTGATTTCGCGGAACGGGTTGCCGCCGATCCCCAAGGCAACCTGGCTGATCATCATCAGCACACAAAAGCCTAAGATAATAGCGATCGGCTGAACCCACAGGGCTGACAAACCCACGAAGGAACCCAGGAACAGACACGCCCCCAAGGTCCCGCCGCCGATCGTGCATGCACTCTGCAGGAAGCCTGGGCCGGATTGCCTGATCGCGTTGATTAACCAACGATATGTCATACGGTGCCGCCCATCTTGAGGCACCAGTATACCGACTTGGAAGGCACAGCCACCCAATGCGGCCAATGAAGGCTTGGCTTAGCCATGTGTGGATGATTCGGGCGCTCGGTTGCGTATGGGCCACCAAGCCCAACACGTCGACGTGCGAGCGAATCCCCACACAGGATCACCAGTGTTTGAAGAGGTATGGCTCGTAGTCAAAATCCTTGCCGAAATCGACGACGACCACATCGGTGACCCATTTCGCCTTAAGTTCATCCGGCACGATGATCGTCAACGTCCTGTCCCGGTATGTAAAGTCCAGGTCCTGACCGGTGCGCATCAGCTTCACGGAAACGGGTCGGGCGGCGTCTTTGAGAACAATCGGTTTGTCGTGTGTGGCGTCATTGGTGCCGGCGTGGAAGTACCACACCGCGTCGCGGCAGGTGATCGGTACGTTGCATTTCTCCGGCCAAGGGCCGCCGCCGTTGATCCCGAACACGGAATCGCGGTTGGTTTCCATCCATTGCGCCATCAGCTCGAACAGCCGGTACGCCTGTGCCTGTAATCGGCCATCGGGACGTGGGCCGATGTTCGCCAGTAGATTCCCCCCCATGCACCGGGCCCGCGCCAACTGCATCAGGACAAAGTCTGCATCGTAGATTCGCTCACCATACCGGCGGTCATAGTGCCATGACCCGCCTTGGATGATGGCGTTGACCTCCCACCACCAGCCGTTCTCGACGATGGGTTTCTTGATGTATTGTGGTTCAGCCATGTGGAAGCCTTCGGGGGTGCAAAAGTCGCCGCCGCCGATGCCACGGTTGTTCAGGACGATCCCCGGCTTCAAAGCACGGATCTCGTCGGCGGTCATCCCGTGCCCGGCGTCGCCCCACCAGATATCCGGATCAAACCGCTGCATGATTTCCCTGACTTGTGCCGCGTTGTATTCCTCGTAAGCCTTCGAAAAGCTCGGCGGACGTTTGGGCAGCGACGTCACAAACTCGCCCCTGTAGTTCACCAGTCTGTCCGGATCCACGCTGAAGTTTTTGTAATCGCGCTCGAAGTACCAGTCCATGCCCGAGTAATAGAACCCGACCTTGATGCCGTTATTTCGGCAGGCCTTGACCCACGGCGCAATCAGGTCCCGGCCGTCCATGTATTGTCGGACCCCGATCAGCGCGTGGTCCGAGTCCCACATCGCGTACCCGCCGTGATGCTTAGTGGTGATGACCGAATACTGAAAACCGGCTTTGGCTGCGGCGGACATCCACTTTTCGGGGTCATAGTCGGAAGGGTTCCAACCCTCAGCAGCGGCCCATATCTCGGACTGTGGATAGAACTCGCCGCGGTCCTGTCGGCTCTGCGACCAGATGCCGGACCAACCCTCACCATTAGGTTCGAATGCACTGGGCAGCCCCCAGCACAGGAACAACCCCAGCCCGGCATGAGGAAACCATTGAGCATCCGGGTGCTTGGTCCGCTCATTGTGCAGTTGCATCTTGCCGTTCTGCCACTTGTGCCAGTGCGGCCAGGTGTAATACCGCTTGCCATCCTTGACTTCGATTGTGGGAACCAGTTTCTTGCCGGTGTGAGAATCGATATACGCTTCGGCGCTGCCGTCCTCGTGCTGTTCGGGGACCACCTGTGCAAAGCATTGGCCAGCCGACAACAATCCCGTAAGCCCAATGGCCAAAATCAAGGCATAACGCATCTTGAATTCCTTCAGTTTCGGATGAACACG
>CAZJCN010000212.1:0-4890 GCA_964544195.1 uncultured Phycisphaeraceae bacterium
AAGATGGTCTTCCCAGAAGCAACGGACATGCCATTTTGTTAGGCGCTCTAAGTAATGGGAGTGGCAGGATTCGAACCCGCGACCGAGCGATTATGAGTCGCCTGCTCTAACCACTGAGCTACACTCCCGACGGGTGGTAGTATAGCGTGTTGTCTGTTCCTGTTTAATGGCAGGGCATTGCATAACCATGCCGGTATAGACCGTTATCCCCTGACCCGCACAAACCCGAGGGGCCCCTGATGTCACAGAAAAAGATCATCGAACGCTACTACGAACACCACGACACGATCCAAAGCAACAAGCTGTCACAGATCGTCTCGGACCTCTGGCTGGCGGAGCCGGGCACAAACACCACAAAGCTCTGGGGGCAGGCTCAAGTCGCGCTGATGCGGATGGGAGTGGACGCGAACCGTGTGGCACAAGTCGTGGACAAACGAGACGTGGAGGCTCTGGCAGGGCTGGTCAAGGAGGTCGATGAGCAGGGCGCCAGTGTCACATCGGATAAGAACCCGTCCAATCAGGAAACCAAGACGCCCAAGGTCGAGCCGGTTCACGACACACGCACGATTCGCCAGATGCAGGCACAGAAAGCGGCTGAAGGCGGATTTGATTCGCTGGAGAAAGACAACCTCAAGCGTGCGATGAAAGCGTTTCGGAAAAAACTAAAGAGCATTCGCCGGGATGATGAATCGAAACTGGGCAACCGATACACGACCTACGGCAAAAAGTCGAGCATCGTGGCCATCACCCCGCCCCACCAATACCCGACCGCGGTCTGGGAAAAACTGGTGGAACAAGGCCGACTCAAGCGAGGCGGTCAAGGCACGTATTCACTGGCAGAAGAATAGTGCTCAGCTTGCGTTCAGAACCGATTCCATAACAGCAATGACTGTCCCTATCAGCATCACAATCATCGGCAGGCACCCTGATTGTTTGCCTTGCTTTCTTGCGTCACGATTGTAAGACCAGACCATGGCTGCAACATAGCCGATGCCGAAAAGGGTCAGGATGATGATGACGGGTGCCAGCAGAACCGGATCACCGATAAGCTCATTCATATCGCACTACTGTAAGTACAACTAACAGAAAGGTGAAATGAGATACCGGCATTTCGAGATCGTAGTTCGATTCCGGAACTCAAGCCGCGTCGGAGGTTGAACCACTTTCCAGATCTGGTGGCTCGGTTTCGTTCTGATCGGCAGGTTGGTCTGCCACGTTGGGGATATAGCCTTCCTCCACCACCTTACCATCCACCGTCCTGATCTGAGGCACGGGGTTCTGCTTCTGGTGTTCCTGCCAGGCTTTTTCCAACTGCTGCTGCTTGTCTTCGTCCAAGCTAGACCAGGCTAGTCGGCCGCGACACTTGGGGAAGGTCGAGCAGCTCAACCATAGACCACGCTTGGAATCCCGCATGTTCAAAGGTGATTCGCATTTGGGACACGGGATATCGGTCAGGTAAGGCGGGGTCTTGGGCAGCTTGACGGTGCCCTTCTTGGGGTCGAGGTTCACGATGCCCTTACAGGTCGGGTAATCGACACAGCCCAAGAACGGGCCATAGCGTCCGGTGCGCTTGGTCATGCCTTTACCGCAGAGCGGGCAGAGGATATCGGTAAGGGCCGGCTCAACCGGGTTTCCTTCGCGATCAATCGGCGCGGCATAATCGCAACCTTCGCCTTTCTTCACGAAGGTACTGCAGGACAGGAAGCGCCCGTTCTTACCAAACCGATACACGGTCGGAGCCCCGCACTTGGGACACTTGTGTGGCGCCGGCTCGGTGACAGCCTTGGCGTGATCCAGTTGCTCGTGTGCCCGGTCGAGGTTTTCCTTGAACGGGCCATAGAAATCCGTCAGCATCTGGCGCCAATCGTGGTGCTCGTCCTCGATCTTGTCCAGCTCTGCCTCCATGTACCGCGTGTACGCCACGTCCATGACTTTGGGGAAAGCCTCGGTGAGCATGTCGGAGACCACCATCCCGAGGTCGGTGGCGCGCAGGCGTTTGTCTCTCGGGAATAACGGCTCGACGTATTTACGTTCCTGTATAGTGGAAATAATCGCGGCGTAAGTACTCGGCCGACCGATGCCCTCCTCCTCAAGCTTTTTCTGCAATGAAGCTTCGGTATACCGCGGCGGCGGGCTGGTGAAGTGCTGGGTCGGGTCGATCCTTACCGGTCCAAGCTCCTGCTCTTCTTCAAGTGGCGGCAGGATTAGCTCGTCCCCGCCGTTGGGTAGACCCATGACCTTGTAGAACCCGTCAAAAACCAGCGTCCTGCCTGTGGCGCGGAATACCGCATCCGACTTTAATTCTGGTGATTGGGCGTGGATTGTGATCGTTGTCGAATCCCATTGCGCCGGCTTCATCTGGCAGGCAACGAAACGACGCCAGATCAGGTCGTACAGCTTGTATTGCTCCTCGCTGAGCTTGCTGCGAATGGACTCGGGCGTGATGGTGACATCCGTCGGCCGGATGGCTTCATGAGCTTCCTGTGCCGACTTGTTGCTGGAACTATAGAAGTTGGGCTTGTCCGGCAAGTAGTCTTTGCCGAAAGCCTGATCGATGTATGTCCGAGCCATCTTCAGCGCTTCGCTTGAGACATGCGTGGAATCGGTACGCATGTAAGTGATCAGGCCGGTCTGCCCACGGGCCCCGCCCAAGTTGACCCCTTCATACAAGGTCTGGGCGACGCGCATGGTGCGTTGCAGAGGGAACCCGAGCCGGTTGGCGGCGGCCTGTTGCATCGTGCTGGTAATGAAGGGTGCACCGGGCCGGCTTGTAGTACGTTTGGTCTGGATCGAATCGATCACAAACCGCGGCGAGACCACCGCTTCTTCCCCATGCGCCACGTGACCGTGAAACTTACATAAATGCTTGGCCGGGCCCTTACCTTTGGGATTTTCGGTTTCTTCCGTTCGGTCAAGAACGAATCCCAATTTGCGTGCGGCGTCGAGTGCCGCGTCACGGTTGTCAGGCTTGAACGACTGGCCTTCAAACTCAACCAGTTCAGCCTTGATACAGCCGTGCTCACTCAGCCAGGCGTTCTGCTGTCGGATCGTTGCGGGGTTGGATTCCGGATGGCTGGCGATCCACCGCTCCCACGCGTCGGCTAACTCTGTCGCTCTGTCGGCTTTGGCGGAAAACAGGCCGGTGATCTTCCAGTACTCATCCGGGATAAATGCTTCAATCTCGCGTTCGCGTTCCACCACCAGACGTAAGGCCACGGACTGGACCCGGCCGGCACTCAGTCCCCCCGCCACCTTTTTCCACAACAAAGGTGACACCAGGTAACCTACGATCCGGTCCAGAATACGTCGGGCCTGCTGAGCATCTACCTTACAGCCATCGATCCCGCGCGGGTGCTGAAAAGCCTTGGCGATCTCATCCCGGGTAATGGCATTAAACACCACCCGCTTGGCTTCATGAATCGGCACCCCCAACGTATCCGCGAGGTGCCAGGCGATCGCTTCCCCCTCACGGTCGAGATCCGTCGCAAACCAGACGTCTTCCGCCTGCTTGGCGGCTTTTTTCAGCGCTGAAATAGTCTGCTTTTTATCATTTAGAACCTCGTAGGTCGGTTCAAAATGATTCTCCAGGTCCACGCCGGGAACCGGATTCTTGACACCTTTTGGGTTGCGCTTGGGTAGGTCTCGAACATGCCCCACGCTGGCCATGACTACGTAGTCCGGGCCAAGATACTGGTTGATCGTCTTGGCCTTGGTCGGGCTTTCGACGATCACCAGGTGTTTGCCCTTCGCATCGACCTGCTGAGTTCGGCGTGATCGTGACGCCCGGCCACCACTTCCCTTACGAGCGGGGGCCTTGGAAGTCGTCTTACGGGTTGAACTGCTTTTCTTGGCCATGTGAATCAGGCAAACGGGGTTTCGGGTAGTGTCGTGAATTCCTTATTAAAGGCATCTTCAAGGGGCATCGCCCCCTTGATACCGATCATCCTACGGGGGCCCTATCGGCTCCATCCCGGCCCAAGATTGACGTTCAAACACCCGGCCGGGTTCTGCACTCATCGGCCGAATGACGGCCCGACACTTGAGCAGGACTAATCGGAGTTGTCAAGCCCATCCTGTAAACACAGCCATATCAACAACATAGATCGTCGAGACTTTCCATGCCTGATTCGTTAAGATATGTCCTCTGCCTGAAACGACTTGCCACTTGACGGGAGGAAGTCCGACGCTATCCTTTTACAGCTCCGCGCTTATCGTTCATCGTGACACGGACGACCCGGTTACGAAAGAGCGTTTAAGGCGAAGCGATATCCACCAGCCCGGTCTTCACGACTCGGGCACCCGGTAAGAACCCGGAATGGGGCCAAGCCCCGGTGGTTCGACGGGCCTGAGATGGACGTCGGGCGGGGATGGTCCCCCCCCTCAAGCCCCACAAACCCCGGATTGTGTCTGGCATGCCATCATGGACCAGACCAACCCATTCGGCGGATCACTCCCAACCGGAAGGAAAGCCCGATAAACTTTAAGCTGACGGGCTGAATACCGACTCCATCGGATCTAGTCGGATTGATGACCATACTTGACCGCCTCCGATGGATGTACAGGTAAGGTGTTTCCTCAGCCACCTTACGAACGACATCCAAGCAACCGAAAACTAGCGTATTCAGTGCAGGAACCATAGAAGGTAAGGACCATGACAACCGCTACCGCGACCCAGAACAAGACCGGCCGACTGGCCCTGACGCGTAACTTCGGCATCTGTGCCCACATCGATGCCGGGAAGACCACCGTCACGGAACGTATCCTTTTTTATACCGGCAAAAACTACAAGCTCGGTGAGGTCCACGAAGGCACCGCCACCATGGACTTCCTCGAAGACGAGCAGCAGCGCGGGATCACCATTCAGTCCGCCGCCACCACCTGCCCTTGGAA
>CAZJCN010000213.1:0-4881 GCA_964544195.1 uncultured Phycisphaeraceae bacterium
CCGGCAGATTGAGCAGGTGTCCGGCAATCATGCTGTCGAACACCATGCCACGCATTCGGACACCGGCGTGTTTCAGGACCAGGTAGTCGTACTTGAGGTTATGCCCTGTCTTGCCTATCGCCTCGCTCTCCAGAACGGGACGCAAGGCGTTCAGGACGGTGTCGGTGTCCAGGTGCTTCTCGTTTTCAGGCGATCGGACGGGGATATAGATGCCTTGCCCGGTTTGCCACGCGAGACACACGCCGCATAAGTCAGCGTCATGCCCAAGCCCAATGGTTTCCGTGTCCACCGCGATCAGCTTTTTCTTCTTGAGCGTTCTGACCACCCGCTCCAACTGCTTTTGGGTTGTAATGGCTTGATAATCGCCGTCGGTAACACTGGAAGGCGCCGGCTCAGCATGGTCATCCGATTTTGAGTCATGTTCGTTATCACTATATAACTCGCCGAATAAACCAGCGGCAGGCTTGGAATCGGCATCTTTCTTACCGGATCTTTTCGGTTTGCTCGTTGCGGCGGGCATCGGATCATGCAGCCCGAGCATGTCTTTCAGGTCGGAGACATGGCGGTTGAATCCCAGTTCGCGGAAAAGGGAAAGCAACTCCGGCCCTTTGATTTTCTTCAGGCCTTCGGTTCGGGTCTCTGCCAGCGAGAAGTCTATCGGAGTGTCACGGCGGAGGGTGACCAGCTTCCGGGTCAGATCTATGATGCCGTTGTCCCGGGCCTCTATGAGGTTCTGTTTCTGCTTGCCCTTAAGCTGATCCAGGTTGGCCAGCAGGTTGTCAAGTGTGCCGAACTGTTCTAGTAATTTGCGGGCGGTCTTGGGGCCGATGCCTTTAACCCCGGGGATGTTGTCTGTCGAATCCCCGATCAGAGTCTGATAGTCGATGACCTGTTCCGGCCGGATGCCTCGTTTCTGGATCAGCGCATCCACATCCAGTGTTTCATCGGTTTGAACGTCGTAAAGGCAGACACGATCGTTGAGCACTTGTTCAAGGTCTTTGTCCTTGGCGACGAGTTTCAGGTACAGCCCGGGCGTTACCGACTCGAAATCCCCGGCAGACACCCGGTCGGCGAGCGTGGCCATCACGTCGTCGGCTTCGAAACCAGGAGACTGAAGAATCGGCAGGCCGAACAGTTCTGCGAGCTGAAACATGCGAGGGATCTGCCTGACGAAATCCTCGGGGGCTTCGTCTCGATTGGCTTTGTAATCGGGGTAGATTTCTTCGCGGAAGGTCGGGCCTTCCGGGTCAACGACCATGGCGACGAACTCGGGTCGACACTCTCGAAACAGCTTCAGCAGCATCCCCGTGAAGGCATAGAGCGCGTTGGTGGGCTCGCCCGTGACCGGGCTGGTCATTCCTCCCCGTATCGCAAAAAACGCACGGAACATCTGGGCGTGGCCGTCGATGAGGTAAAGCGTATGGGCTGGGGGATTTACGGACATATCCGGATTATAGTGCCTGACGCCTGTGAGGTAGATCAGGGCTGATTATTAACAATCCGGTCGGGTGTGCTTGATGATGACAAGACAGATTCCCACGAACTGGTTATGTTATGGCCTTTTCAATAGAACGATCAGAGGGTGATCCCCGTGAGTGGGAGACAGTCAAAGCCTGACCTCTGCGGGCTGATCATTGTGGACAAACCGGTGGGGCTTAGCTCGATGGACGTGGTCCGTCGGGTCCGCCGTGCTGCGGGCGGAGTCAAAACCGGCCACGCCGGCACCTTGGACCCCTTGGCGAGCGGTGTCGTGATCTGCTGCTTGGGTAGGGCGACCAAGTGTGTCGAGTCTCTGATGGGTCTGCCGAAGACTTACGAAACCGACGTGGACCTCTCCGCATTCACCACCACGGATGATCGTGAAGGGGAACGGCTGGAGGTCTGCGTCGATACCCCGCCGAACCTCGAAGCGATTCGGCAATTATGTCAACAATATGTAGGCCAGATCGAGCAGACCCCGCCGGTGTATTCCGCGGTTCATATCAACGGCCGACGTGCCTACAAGATGGCGAGGAAGGGCGAGCAGGTCGAGATGCCGTCCCGTACGGTTCGGATCGACGCGATCGATATCTTATCTTACGACTGGCCGATCCTGTCCCTGCGTGTGCGTTGTGGGAGGGGGACATACATTCGTAGTCTTGGCCGGGATCTTGGGCGTGAGCTGGGAACGGGAGGGCACCTTGCGTCACTTAGGAGGACGGCTGTGGGTGAATACACTCTGGCAGACGCCCATCCGATCACTCGTTTCGAAGCTCCGATCACCCAGGAAGACCTGTTACCAGCGAATGTCTGAAAGTCAGCATGGGCGCTGGGTGATCCAAAGCAAAATCAGTATAAAAAACAACACCGGCCTTTCGACCGGTGCTGTTGGGATTCCTCTCCGTGGTGTGGATCGGTTACGCAGCCTTTCGGCGGGCGCCGGTGCTGCGCTTGAACTTGAAGGTCTTGCTCGCCGCCTTGGCACCGGTGGTGCGACGCACGCCACGCTTGGCCGAAGTGGTCTTGCGGGTCTTGGCCTTGGCTGTGGTCTTCCGACCCTTGGTCTTGGCGGTCGTGGTGCGTGATTTCGCCTTAGCTGTAGTCGTCTTGCGTGCCTTGGTCTTGGTGGAAGCCTTACGGGTCTTGGCTTTGGCCGAAGTGGTTTTCCGAGCCTTGGTCTTGTTGGCTGCTTTTCCTGACTTGGCCTTGGCCGAGGTCTTGCGAGTCTTGGGCTTGGCCGAAGCGGTCTTGCGGGTCTTGGCTTTGGCGGACGTCTTACGCGTTTTGGCCTTGGTTGCGGTCTTGGGGGCTTTAGCCTTCACCGAGCTGGTCTTGCGTGCCTTGGTCTTGGTGGATGTTTTACGGGTCTTGGTCTTGGAGGTTGACTTTGGCGCCTTGGCCTTAGCCGTGGTCTTGCGTGTGCTTGCCATGATAGGAAGCCTCTCTGTATGAACCATTGAGCTGCGCCAACGCGGCGTGCTCCGGAGTCTCGATTGCAATCCCCTGCTGGGGCGAACCGAAATATCGGCCAAATACGCCTGTTTGTTGATACTTGCCAATGATTTAGGGCCAACCCGGCCTTATCGGGCTGTTGCGTACAACCGGGTGTGCCGGTGGGAAGAGACGAGCTACCTGTTGATTGAATAATCAGTTACGAATCTCCAGCCGTGGATTCCGGGCCGGCTAAAGTGAAATCGAATCTGAAAACTTATGACATGAAATTGAAATGAATCGTGCCGTAGATAGCGAAAAGTGGGGCATTACTCCAGCACGCGCTTGGCGAAGGCGAAACCTCGGTCACGCAGTGGGATGTAATCGGGGTGTTGGGGATTCAGGCTGCCGATCGCCACCCCGTTACTCCCGGATTCTAGAAATCGATCCTCCCCGAGGTAGATCGCGGTGTGATTGATCCGCCCTCGAGAATTCAGAAAGAACATCAGGTCGCCTCGACGCAGGGTGTCCCGATGCCAGCGGGTTGCACTCAGCCGACCGACGGTTGCCTGCTGGTCGGTGTCACGAGGCAGAAGGATGCCGATCGCCCGATAGCAGTACCGGGTTAACCCGGAGCAATCGATTCCGGTCTCAGTGGTTCCGCCCCATTGATAGGGTGTGTCGATTAATGTCTGCCCGGCTTCAATCGCAGCATTCACACGAGTTGTGGGAGTGGCGGGCAGCCGTCGGGCCAGTTCATCTGAATCGATCCGCTCAATCGCCTCTGCCGGCACATAACCGACGTAACCATCCCAAGCGTGTGTGTACACGAAACCCTGCTCGACATCTCGCAGAAGAAAAAGCACATCACCCTTTTGGGCCTGTGTCAGGGTTTCACTCTCGGCGTCGGGGGCGGCATGGATGAATACCTGTTCAGACTTGACATACGCAAACGGTTGATCTCCCAGAGAAGCTGCCGGCATCAGTTCCATCCGGTCTTCAATCTCCGTGAAACCAAGCATCGTAAGGTATGTTCGCAACGCATGGCGGTGTTCTTCAAACTCGATCCACCCGTTCAGCAACACCGCCTGTTTAGCGTGATCCCATTGGGTGGATACGTCGAACGCAATCATTCGGCCGTCGTTCAGGGCGTCGGTTTTGAAACGCCGAAGGTAGTACGCCAACCGATCGGGAGAGCCGGGAAGTCGGGGTTCGATATCACGAATCAAACGTTCAAAAAACAATTCTGTCCGGCTTTTCCCTTCAGGATGGAGGGGCATACCACGCCGAATTTCGCGAGTAGCTTCCGGCTGGGGTGTGTCTGCCGAACTGCTTGCTGATAGCGTTACCAGCAGCCCGAACACGAGAGTAAACAGGAGCGGTGTCATCGGTCCCTCGGCTCCCAGACATGTCAGCATGTGTCAATACTCCCAAAGCGGATATAAACCTATATGATGCACTATTTAAGTTAGAGGGGGTGTCCAGTCGGCCCATTCCTCCCAAACCTCCCCGGTACACAAATCCTTTTTTCCTTGCGCTTTTCTGAGGTTATGGACGATAATACAGTTTATCAGGACGTGTGTTTTCCGCCCTTCAGTTTGTAAGGAGTAGTGCCATGTCTGGGGAACTGCGACTGACTTCCGTTCGGCCTTTGATTCGGTATGTCGATGAGGAGCAGGCTGTTATTGATACCCATTTCACGACCGCCGGTCTGATCCCCAAAGCCCAGCCTCCGTTCACCGGTGAAACCGTTGTTCACATCACGATAGAAAGTGATGATGGCTTCCATGATGAAGGACAGGCGAAGACTCCCATACACCATGGAGAAGGGTCGGTTCGTTTTGAAATTGTCCACCCGAGCCGTTGGTGGCCTGCCGGGATGGGGGACCAGCCGTTGTATGAACTCACGCTGCGCCTGCTCGATGGCGACTCCGTCATGGATCAACGTACAGTGACCATCGGCCTGACCAG
>CAZJCN010000214.1:0-4853 GCA_964544195.1 uncultured Phycisphaeraceae bacterium
GCCAGCAGGTTCAGCAGGCTGGACTTGCCGACGTTGGGACGGCCTACGATGACGAGCTTCGGAAGCATGGGTCTGGTAGATATCGGGTGTTGTGGATAGCGTGACGGCCGAAGAACGCAGTCAAACGAGCCAAGTAGGATAGCATAATCCCCCCGGTCGCATCATTTCAGTGAAAGGTATGACTGGTTCAGACCCCTTTTCCCGAGGGCGGGCCGTGTTTTTCATTCCATAGGGTGACGGCTTCCGGCTCACGGATGTAAAGCGGTGCCAGTTTCATCGGATCGTCCGCCGGGCGGGTGGCGGCGGCGAGTCGGCCGAGCTTGTACACAGCTTCGCTGCGAGCCGTCGCGTAAGTGGGTGGTAAGACGGTCACGTCTTGCGCAGAGTCCGGGATCAGGGGCAGCGGGTCGCCGATCAGGTGTAACGGTCTTGGAGCCAGGTTCAGCAGCACGCCTAAGGTGCGCAGTGCCGGTTCGACGGTAGGTTGCCAGTTGTCCGCTGTTCGCTGGTAAACCGCACAATGGACGGTGTCACGTTTGAGGTTCAGGCACACCGCGACATGCTCCGCTTCCTTTGGCGCATTTTCTGCTAGGACATCGAGTGTTGGGATACCGAATACCTGTATTGGATGCGCCAGAGCGAGCATCTTGACTGTGGCGATGCCGACACGCAGCCCGGTGAACGATCCGGGACCAAGCGACACATACACCTGCCCGATCGATGCTGGGGTAATCCCGTGGCCCTTGCAGAGCTGGTCGATCATCGGGATCAGCTCAACGTTATGCCGGCGCTTGTGCGGCAACTCGGTGGTGGCGATCACGCTGTCATGTTGTCCGAGCGTGATCGAGCCACTTCGGCCGGACGTTTCGATCGCCAGGTTGTATGGCCGGTCAGTCGCAGTCATGACAGATTCATATTACTCGCCGACGTACGGCTTGGGCGGGACCGTGATGGCGTAGGCCAGATAGCAGGCGGCGGCGTACATCAGGGCTTTCATAAAGTCGAACAGGGTATTGAGCGTGGCGATCAGTTCCGGGCCCAGGAGGACGCTTAAGGTTTTCCCACTGGCGAGCTTGATCCAGACCAGATCGCCCAAGGCACATCCGACAAACGTGGTAACGGCGGCGATCCAGCCAGCGTGCTGGTTGAAGATCCCTTTGGCCCCGAATCGGAAGATCAGCCCGGCGACGCAACCGGCGACCAACGGGGGCAGGATCATCCCCAAGGACAGATGCAGCTTCCATGCCAACGTGTAACCCAGCGCCGCCCATGAAACCCCGGCCCCGAGGACGCCACCGGTAACCGCGACCAGGCCGATCACGGCCCGCCCGGTCTGTTCCATGGGTTGTGTGTCGGGAGAAGTCATCGCTCAACTATATCGACACAATCACGGCTGAGGTGTCGGATCGGCTTGGGTAATTCGAACCAGATTCTCCATCGCCTGTCTGGCCTGGCCGGAATCAATCGCTTCAGCGGCCAGCTCGATCCCGTCAACGAGGTCATCGGCGATATCCGCGACGACCAAGGCAGCCGCGGCGTTCAGACAGACAATGTCCCGCGGTGGGCCGTGCGCCCCGTCCAGCAATTGGCGAATAATCTCGGCGCTCTGATCCGGACCCTCGGCATGAAGCGACTCGGGATGTGACAACGGCAAGCCAAGGGTGGCCGGGTCCACTTCGTAAGTTTTCAGTTGATTGTTTTTCAGGTGGCTGATCTGACTGGGACCGCAGGTACTCAGTTCATCCAGGGCGCCGGCGGATTCGCCGGTATTGCCCGGCAGTTGGCCATGGACCACCATGGCGTGTTCGCACCCGAGTTTCTTGAGGACATTCGCCAACATCATGGTCAGGCTGGGCATGAAGACGCCGATGACCTGTCGGGTGGCGCCGGCGGGATTGGTCAGCGGGCCGAGGATGTTGAAGATGGTTCGGAAGCCGAGGTCGGCCCGGACGGGGGCGGCGTGTTTCATAGCCGGGTGGTGGGCCGGGGCGAAACAGAAGCAGATCCCTGCTTCCTCCAGGCATCGCGTGAGGGTATCGGGCTGAACCATGAGTTTGACGCCTAGGGTCTGCAGCACCTGGCTGGAACCGGAATTGCTCGTGACGGCCTTGTTCCCGTGCTTGGCGACGGCGACGCCGTGTTTTCTGGCTGCGGCGGCCGCGACGAAGCTGGCGGCGGTGGAGATGTTGAATGTCCGGGCGTGATCGCCGCCCGTCCCGACCAGGTCGATTACAGTCAGCCCGTCGGGGACGGTGACACGGGATGCTTTTTCCCGCATCACCTGGGCCGCGCCGGTGATTTCATCCACGCTCGGGCCACGCAGTTGGATCATCGAGAGCAGCGCTGCAGTCTGGGCGGGTGTGGATTGGCCGGTCATGATCAGGTCGAAGGCGTGGTGGGCCTGATCGACCGTCAGTGTCTGGCCTGTCGCGAGCTGTGCGAGGATTGATTTCATGCGATGGGCTGGGTGGAAGGCTGTTATCGGATAGGTGTTACAGTTACAGAGAGAAACGTCATTTCTGTCAGGTCATACCAGTTCGGTCAGTAACCAGAGAGCCACGGCAGCCATCATCATAAAGGCGATGATCTGGATCACGAGTACGGTGGCTTCGCGCGGTATCTTGTCCAATCGATCGGTCTTGATGGTCTTGTAAACCACCGCGATGATGATGGTCAACGGCAGAAGCAGCAGCATCCAATAACGATCAATCGGGATGGGATCGAGGAAGGGCCGCCAAGCCGATGTCAGGCAGGGGTAGGCCATTTCGGCGAATAAAGAAGCCAACAGGCCGAGGGAACTCACGTCGTCTGCCCCCCTTCCGCGGGTGGAGGGGTTGACGTATCAGGCCCGGCCGGGGCTTCTGTGGGTGCGGCCTGCTGGCGTTTGCGTGCGGCGGGGTCCTGGTAGAGCACGTCCATGATGGCCAGAAGATTAAGCATGCCGGCCAAGGCGGTATAAAGCACGCCCTGTTCGTGGACATGGCCGTAGCTGGGTGTATACGGGATGACCGCGGCATCCGGTCGGGCGGGTTGGCCGTCAGGCCCCTGAAGCGAGCGATGCCAGGCCTCTGCCAGGAACGACGGGGCGATGAGCATCTGGCCTGCGAACCAGACGGGGTGTTCCTTGCGGTCGAAGACGCTGACCCCGCCGATGAGGAATCCGCCGGTCCACAGCAGGCCGATGCACAGCAGAAGGATCAGCCCACGCCGACGCTGTCCGAGCAGCCAGTGACCTAATCCGGGGATCAGCCAGGCCGCCAAGGCACCGGCGAAATGCCACCGGGGGCTGGATTGGGACTCCATCAAAACCTGCTTCTCCACGACCCAAGCCCCTGTCGGGGCAAAAGTTTCTGCATCGGGCTAGCCGATGACCATTGACAAACCCTACCGGGCAGATAGTTTAACCGCCGGATAGTCCCCCGGCTACTACCGCCTTGCCGGTATATGCCGAATACACGCCCGCAGATACCGGATGAAGGAGATCGTGATGCTTAACTGTCTGACTGATCTTACCGATGAACTGAGCAGGTCCGATTGGCGTTACACCAATCGCCTGGGGTCGCCCGTCGTTCAGCCCCTGTGGGCGTTTGACGATGATGACGACCTTGACACGGATGACTTCCTCGACGACGACGAGGACGATTTCCTCGACGATGACGAGGATGAATTTGAGGATGAGGATGATTACCTCGACGACGAGGACGACCTCGACGAAGACTTGTTAGACGACGAAGACGACGACGATTTGTAGTTTCGGCCGCGGGCTTGTTCGTGTCCCGGCCGAACCGGGACAGGAGCCAAGCCATGCCTGATCAGCCTACCGATCCTCGACCGAATCAGGAACGCCGTTATCAGGGGCCGGACCGCCGCAAGTCGGTGGTTGATCTTCGGCCGCCCGGGACCGGGCTTGAACGCCGACGGGGTCCGGGCCGTCGCCGTAGCGATTTTATGAAAGCGGCCGAGGAAGGCGAGATGACACAGGAACAATTCCTGTTCATCAAAGCCATTGATGCCTACAAGCGTGTCAACGACAAGCCGTTTCCGACGTGGACGGAAGTGTTGGAGGTGATCCGAAAGCTCGGGTACCGCAAGACCGCGCCTTCTTCATTGAAGTTGGACGCGGTGGAGGACTGGACCGAAGCTCCGGATGCACCGGCCTTTCCCCCGCCGGTGAATGATGAGTATGAGGACGCGGCATAGGCGGACTTTACAGGATTACAAAAAAACCCCGACAAGGTCGGGGGTTTTTTTATTTTCAAAGTGATCAGGGTTTCATGTAATCCGGGTTATTTCCCGTAAAGGAACATCAATACGTCGCCGAAGCGTTTGGACCAGGCGGTTTCATTCTGGTCTTCGCTGTCGATGACTTTGGCGATAAAGTCTTGTCCTTCGGTCAGCCCGGCGGAGCGTAAGGCTGTGGCCAGGGTTTGCAGGTGAGGGACGGCTTCACCGGACGGATAATCGTCTGTTTCACCTTCACCCGCGTCGATCCAGAACCTCGTGCCCTTCATCCAGTCGGTGTTGTCGGTCAGTTGACGTAACAGTTTGCCGTCGGCCGACCAGAGGGCCGGGGACATCGCGACGCAGGCCCCGAACACGTCCGGGTGTATCCGTACGGCATCCAGCGAGATCAAACCGCCCAGACTTGCCCCGGCGATAGCGGTGTTGGCCTTGTCCGGCAGGGTGCGGTAGGTCTTGTCGATGAACCGTTTGACTTCGTAGGCCACGAACCAGTCGTAATACACGCCGCGCGCCACAGGGTCTTCTTCGCTGAGTTGGAACGGGGTGAATTCCTCCGTGCGGTCCGGGGTGTTGTAGATACCGACGATGATGATCGGCCGGATCTTGCCCTC
>CAZJCN010000215.1:0-4851 GCA_964544195.1 uncultured Phycisphaeraceae bacterium
AAAACGGACCACCGTGATATCCTCTGACCCCGACCGCTTGCTGGCGTACATCGCCTCGTCCGCCGCCTGGATCAGGTCTTTCAGCAGGGTCTTGGTCGTCGGCTGTTGACATACCGCCGCCCCTACGCTGAATTTCAATGGGACCTGCTGGCCGTCTCCAAGCTCGATCGGCTGTTTACGGATGGAGGATGCGACCCGTCTGACGATCCGCTCGGCATCTTCGTAGCCGACGTTGACCTGCAGGATGGCAAACTCGTCACCACCAAGCCGGCCGAACAGGTCGCCCGAGGCGATGTTCTTCCGGACAAGGTCTGACAAGGCTTTGAGCATCCGATCGCCCGCGTCGTGACCGTACGTATCGTTGACCTGTTTGAATCCGTCCAGATCAAGGACGATCACACAGATCGGCAGCCCGCGTTCGGCCGCCGTCTGCAAACGCCGTTCAGCAAGACGATCAAACCCCCGGCGGTTCAAAGCCTGTGTCAGCGGGTCGGTTACCGCTTCAAACTGAAGCTCGTTGACCTGCTGGAACTTCTGCGTCAACAGATTCTCCATCTCGCAGAGCTGGCGTACCATGGATGACGTCCCGACGTGTACCTCGGTCAATAGGCGTTGGCGGAGCGAGTTATCGAACTTGATGTTCGGGGCTGAACCGTGCACCTCTCTTGCCGAGCGTGTGGCGGCAAGAAGCATATCCTTGGGCGTTTCATAGGCTTTGGAAAGAAACAGCGTGTGTACCGCGGTAAGCCACTCGATCCGATCGGGCGTCATGGTCTCGCCGACGTGCGGCATGATGCCCGCGATCAGGTTGCCCAGATTGGCTGGGGACGAATCACTTCGGATCAGGACCGGTTGATGATGATTATGCACTTCTTCGCACAAGATTGGAGATGCGTCCCACGTCTTCAGCAGGTGATTACCCACGGCGGCATGATCGATCCCGAAGTGCTCCTGCTCATGAATATGTAACGGCATGCGTTGCGCTTCCGGCTGACTCGTCATGCTCTCATAAAATCGTGGGTCCAGACACCACAGCGCGCTGAGGCCCACATCCTGAATCAATCCGAGGGTGTAGGCCCGGTCGGCGGTCTGGGGGTCGATCGCCTGTGCTACCAGTCGGGCCAGGTGTGCTTTTTCCACGCTGTTGATCCAAAGCTGATGGGCGATGTCCGGGTCCAGCCCGGAGTCTTCCGCCATCATGTGGGCGGCGAACGCCATCGCGATCGCACGGGCCCGGTTCGCCCCCATGTGGATCACCGCCCGCCGGATATCGTTGATCTCTCCCACGACACCGATCGCGGCCGAGTTGGTCACACTCAACACCCGTGCCGCCATCGCCGGGGCTTCCTTAAGTGCTTTGATGACCCGATCAGGATCATTGGGCGGCGCTTCCAGCAAGGCCATCAATGAGCCGGGACGGATATCCAACTGCCCCACTCGGCGGAGCGTCTGCTCCGCGAGGTGGCGCTGCTCGCCCGACCTCCCGGTTTCCAATTGACGCCCCTGTTGCCCCATGGATCCGTGCCCTGTGATTTCTCGGTCCCCAACGTTCCTGCCGAAAAAACCTCTAGTAAGGAATCGGCATGTTATGCAAGAAAGTCCAGATAGCGGACAACATCTTTTGATTTCATCAAAGCTGTCAGTGGTTATTGGTCTGCGAGTTCTCGGGCCTTCATCATCACCTCGGCGAGCATCTCGGGCGTCAGTCGCCCGGTGAAGGTGTTCTGCTGGCTGGGGTGATAACTGGTCACGACGGCAGGGGCTAGGTCGAACGTGAACACCCTACCGTGTGAAAACGGATAGTGGCTCAAGGTCTGAATAATCCCTCGGCGTCTGTATCGTTCCAACACCGCCCGGTGAGCGATACCGCCCAGACTGACCACGACACGAAGTTCACGCAGGGCATCGAACGTCATGTCGAGAAACCCACGGCAGGCCTCCAGTTCCTGACGCGTCGGCTTGTTGCCCGGCGGTGCGCAATGCCCGGCACTGGTCACCACCGTGTCAATCAGCTCCAACCCGTCGCCCGGCCCAACAGAATCCGGCTGATTGCACAACCCGGCCCGATACATCGCGGCATAGAGAAAATCGCCGCTGCGGTCGCCGGTGAACATCCGCCCCGTCCGGTTTGCCCCATGCGCACCGGGTGCAAGCCCGACGATCAATACTTTCGCCCGCTCCGCCCTGTGCTTAGGTATTAAATTCGGTACCGGCTTGCCCCAATAGGTCTGATCCCGAAACCGCGCCACTTTCACATTCGCCACTTCCCGACAATGCGTCAGCAGACGCGTACACCGCCGACAACGCACAATCCGGTCGTTGATCTGAGCAAGTTGCAGGTTCTTCGACATGGAGAAACCGGATGGGTTTTACCGTCTTTATGACGTGTAACGATAACACGCCATATCAGCACTTACAACGACCCGATTATCGGTAACCCCTGTCATGCTCCATGCCGATCCGGACGATATCACCCGCGTCACCCCGGATTCTGGGAGTTCCTATGCGCCCGCTGATCGACAGCATGATCCTCGTCATGGTCCTCATGATCGCGGTAGGGATCGTGTCGTACCGTCAGTCGGTCAAGATCAAACGGGAACGATTGCACACCGTACAGAGCAGCCTGGATGAGTTCGATGCCCGGCTGGCGATCGAAAGTGCCTTGTGGCAGGCGGAACAACCCGACACCGGCAATTATCCCCCACAGGTCCACCCCGAATGGTTCAAGGACCACATGCCCAGCAACCCGTTGGTTTCCGGTGATCGGCCTTGGATCGACGTTGCACCACCCGATGACTTTCACGAACACCCGCCAGACCCTCTGATCACCCGACCGGACCAGGCCGCCTTCTGGTACAACCCGAACCTCGGCATCGTTCGTGCCCGTGTTCCCCGACAGGTGTCCAATCGTGAGAGTCTGGAACTGTACAACCGCGTCAACAGACTGTCGCTGGCCGCTTTGCCTACGGATGACAACCCACAACGTGTCCCACTGGCGTACCAGCCGCCGCGGGATGAAACCACCCGACACGCCAGCCCGACCCGTCAAACATTGGCGGACATCCAGACACGCGAATCAACGAAACCGGATGATCCTGAAGACGAGTCCAAACCCCTCTCTTGGCAACAGCCGGCAGAGGACGCATCCCAATCAGACGAAACCGTATCACCTGATGAATCGATGTCCCACGATCGGCCGTCCCTGTTGTCACGTTAAATCCATGACTTCAGCCTGAATCCTCAAGGCCCGTTACAATTCCGGGCATGACTCGGATTTATCAGGAACAATTACCCAACGGGCTGTGGCTGGTCGCCGAACCGAGCGACTCCGCGCAGTCCCTGTCGATGACGTTGATGACCCCCGCCGGCTGCGCACATGAACCGCAAGGCCTGGAAGGTGTCGCCGCCGTGCTGGAGGAGATGCTCCCGCGTGGTGCCTGCGGGATGGATGCCCGCGCCCATTGTCAGGCATTGGATCAACTCGGTGTTCAACGTAGCACCCAGGTGGAAACGCGGCACCTGCGGTTAAGTGCCACCATGATTGCCGACAAGCTCGCCGAGGCCTTACCGTTGCTGACGGGCATGGTCACCTCGCCCAACCTGGATGAAAAAGCCTTGGAGCCGGCACGTGATCTGGCGATGCAGGCGATCCGCTCGCTGGACGACGAACCACAGCACAAAGTCATGCTCGACCTGCGTGCCCGACACTTCCCCCCGCCCCTGGGCCGATCACCGATGGGCACCGAATCGGGCGTCGCCGCCGTGACCCCCGCCAACCTGCGCGACTTCTGGCGTAAAACATGTGTGCCCTACGGATCGATCCTCGCTTTCGCGGGCAAGCTCGACTGGGCACAACTGCGCGACCTGGTTGACGCACAACTGGCCGACTGGACCGGATCGTTCAACGAGCCGCAGCCCGACCAGGCACAGGCACGCGGTTACCAACACGCCAAAGCGGAAACGGCTCAGATGCACATCGCTTTGGCTTACGACGCACCGCCCGAGCCGGATGAACACAGCATGCTCCAACGCGCCGCGGTGGCGGCGTTATCCGGCGGGATGTCCGGCCGACTGTTCACCGAAGTCCGTGAAAAGCGAGGCCTGTGTTACGCGGTCTACGCCACCTATGCCGCGGGCCGAGACCGTGGCGCCGTCTTCGGTTACGCCGGGACCACCACCCCCCGCGCGCAGGAAACACTGGATGTCATGGCCAACGAGCTTCGACGCCTCTCTCAGGGAATCGACGAAAGCGAGTTTGCTCGAGCGATCGTCGGGATGAAGTCCAACCTCGTCATGCAGGGTGAATCCACCGGGGCCCGCGCCGGGTCCATCGCAAACGACCAATACCTGATCAGCCGACCGCGGAGCCTCGCTGAACTTGCCGAGCGCGTCGATGCGATTACGCTGGACGCTCTCAACCGCTACCTTCGCGACCACCCGCCGGGCGAGTTCACCGTGGCCACCATCGGGCCGGAAGCCTTGCAGGTCGAATCGGTCGTGGCGTGACTGACCGGATGATGACAAACGAAAGCACAAGAGTAAGCAATCAGAACCCCTATGCGTCTGCTCATCACCGCCGGCCCAACCCGTGAACCGATCGACGCGGTACGGTTCATCAGCAACCGCTCCAGCGGTCGGACCGGCATCGCCATCGCGCAGGCCGCCGTCGATGCCGGACACGATGTGACGCTGCTGCTCGGCCCGGTGATGGTGCCGACCACCTTACATGACCACATGCGTATCTACCGCTTCGGCTCCTCCGCCGAACTTAAACAGTTGCTCGAAGCGCACTTCCCCGACTGCGACGCGTTGGTGATGGCCGCGGCCGTGGCGGATTACCGAGTTGCCGAA
>CAZJCN010000216.1:0-4846 GCA_964544195.1 uncultured Phycisphaeraceae bacterium
TTCCGCTCCCTCGACGTCGGCGTGGTCATGGACATGATGATCCACGATTTGGACATCGTCCTGATGTTGGCAAGATCGCCGATCAAGTCCGTCCACGCGGCCGGGGTCGCGGTGCTGGGTAAACACGAGGACGTCGCCTCGGCGCGCATCGTCTTCGAGAACGGCTGTGTCGCCAACATCACCGCGTCACGCCTCGCCCTCAAGACCGAGCGCAAGCTGCGGGTGTTTTCCGAAAATGGTTACATCAGCCTGAACTACCAGACCCGCAGCGGGATCGTGATCCACACCGCCGGTGACAACATCGAAGCGTTGTCCCGTATCCGAGAGCAGGTCGCCCAAGGCAAGGACCTGTCGGACCTGGATTATCACGACATCGTCCAGGTTCAGGAACTGACCTTCGACATCCCGCCGGGCGAAGAAGATCAACTGACCGCGGAGCAGACCAGTTTTCTTCGAGCGGTGCGAGGGGGAAGCCCGCCCGCGGTGGACGGGGCCGCCGGCTATGCCGCCGTGGATGCCGCCGAGCGCGTTGTCCGCGCGATCAAGGAACACACCTGGGAAGGCATGGAAGGCTCGACGTTGCTGTTGAATAATGCCGAGCGCATGTAACATCTCTTAGGACCGTGTGCCTGATCGGAATGGGCACTCCCACGTGTCCTTAGGATGACCTGCCTATGGGCTTGCCCGCGATCATGTCTTTGTCTCTGCCGGTGCTGCTGCTGCTGAGCGGTTTTTTTTCAGGCAGCGAAACCGCCTTGTTCAGTCTGACACGTCATCAGCGCGCACAGCTCAAAGCGTCGGGCACATTGGCCGGGAACATCATCACCACGCTTCTTGCGGAAACCAGGCCGTTGCTGATCACCTTGTTGATGGGCAACATGACCGTCAACGTGCTGTATTTCGTCGTCAGCACCAAGCTCCTGCTGATGGCGCAGGAACAGCAATGGGTCGGCTCGGTGGCGCTGGGGGCATTAAGTGTGGCGCCGCTGGTGGTGATCATCATTCTGGGTGAGGTCTTGCCCAAACTGATCGCCGCCCGCGCCTCCTTGTTATGTGCCAAGCTGGCCGCGGTGCCGTTATTTACCTTCCACCGCCTGATCGCCCCGGTTCGCGGCTTCGCGTCGGTGGTCGTGATCACCCCGCTGGCCCGGCTGGTGGCCCCGAGCAAAAAACCCGAGGCACTGAGCGCCGACGAATTGGCGTCTCTGCTCGAACTGAGCCGACGCCAAGGAGTCATCGACCCACAGGAACAGCGCATCCTGCGTCAGGCCTTGGACCTTGGGCGAGTGAAAGTGGACCAGTTAATGACGCCCCGGGTGGACATGCTCGCCTTTAACATGGAAGACCGCCCGTCCAAGCTTCTTGAACTGTTCAAACAGACCAACCTGCGTCAGGTCCCGGTGTACCGCAAAAACCTCGACCACATCGAGGGGTTCATCTCCGCGCGTCGGGCGCTGCTGTACCCGCCGCGATCCCGCCTGGAGCTGCACAGCCTGATCGAGCCGGCCATGTTTGTCCCGCAACAACAGCGCGCCGACCAGTTGTTGGCTCAGTTCCGGCAGGAAGGCAAAACGATAGCCGTCGTGGTGGATGAATACGGCGGCACGGCCGGTTTGGTCACCCTCGAAGACGTAGCCGAATACCTCGTGGGTGATATCGCCGGCGCTTACGACGAAGGATCGCAGCCGCTGGTTGAGAAACTCGACGAGGGCTGCTGGCGCGTCAGTGCCGAGCTTTCAACCCGCGATTGGGCGCAGGCGTTCGGGCAGAACCTTCCGGATGAAATGCGCAAGACCCTGGGCGTGGTTCACACGCTCGGCGGACTGGTCATGGCCTTGCTCGGAAGGGCCGCCCAAGTCGGCGATACCGTCCACATCGGCAACCTGGCAATCACTGTCGAAGCACTCGACGGCCGACGGATCGACCTGGTCACCGTTCGATTGACCTCGAAAGATCAAAACAACACGGAAGGGGGGCAGGCATGACGGACCCGCTCCTCATCCTCTGGGGACTGCTGGCGTTGGCCGGGTTTGCCGGCTCCGCGCTGTATTCCGGCATGGAAACCGGCGTGTACAGCCTCAACCGCATCCGCCTCCACGTGCTCACCCATCGAGGCAATCCGCAGGCCCTGGCGCTCCATCAACTCATCACCCACCCCACCACGTTGCTGACCACGCTCCTGATCGGCAACAACATCGCCAATTATCTGGGCACCGCATCCCTCGGCGTCATCCTCGAATCACGAAACCTGACCGACTGGGAGATGCTGATCCTCAACACCGTCATCGTCACGCCGATCCTGTTCGTCGTCGGGGAAACCCTGCCCAAAGACCTATTCGCCGCCTACAGCGACCGGCTGATGTACCCGCTGACGCCGGTACTGACCTTCTCCCGTCGATTGTTCACATACACGGGGCTGGTCCCGTTGATCGCGTTGTTCAGCCACACGTTACTCAAAGCACTGGGACAGGACACCCGCACCGCGCCGTTCCACCCCCGACGCCAGGTCGGCACGTTGGTGAAAGAAGGTGTCGGTTACGGACTGCTCAGCCCCGAACAATCCGAAATCGTCGACCGCGTGCTGGCGTTGACGGACCGGACGGTGGAGGACGAGATGACCCCCTGGCATCGGGTCGTCCGTCTCTACGAACACGATCAGCCCATGACAATCCGCAGACTGGCTCAACGAACTACGCATTCCCACGTCCCGGTATTAAGTCGTGGGGGCGCAGTGGTGGGGGTGCTGCGCCTCAATGACGCGTTGGTTTACCCCATCGACCAGTGCCCGTCGGTCCGGGAACTGATGAAACCCGCCGAGACCATGCCCTGCACCCTTCCGGTCCGTGAGGCCTTGAGCCGACTGAAACGCCACGCCGCGGGCCTTGCCATCGTCATCGGCGCAAACGATCAGCCTGTCGGCGTCGTCACCGTCAAGGACCTGATCGAACCGATCACCGGCGACCTCCGCCAGTGGTGATAGCCACAGAATGACATTCAGCCCGTTCGCCGATCACCCGCCACGATCTGAGCTCATACAATCCCCTTTTATGAGATGGAGTGTCGCGGACATCGCCGACGCGGTGGAAGCCGGCCTGATGCGCTGCGCCGAGCAGGCCGACTTGGAACAGGCGGTCTACGGGATCGATGCGCTGGATGAACTGGGCCTGCATCCGCTGATCCAGCAAGCACTCCGTACGGCGGGCTATGGCGTCTGGCCCGAACAGCGCTACCCGGATGACCGCACCAAAACCAAGCGAAGCGAAGGCCAACGCTGCGATGTGGTGCTGACCCACGGCGGATTACCGCTACGCGATCCGTTGATCAAGGGAACCCTCTTCGACGACCAGCCCGCCGCCGACCCCGATCAGGCTTACTGGCTCGAAATCAAAACCGTCGCCCAGCACGAGACCTCCGGCCCGTTCCGGCGGTACTCGGCGGAACTGTTGTCCCCCGTCGTCAAAGACATCAAAAAAATATGGTCGGACGGGATCATCCGACACGGCGGGCTGCTGCTGGTCCTGTTCACGGAAACACAAGAGATCGCCGAACACGACCTCGCCGCCTGGCATCAACGCTGCCTGGACCGTGGCCACCCCGTCGGCCCCCCAGCGGTGCGCGGCTTCGAAATCAACGACCGCATCGGCAACGCCTGGTGCGCCTCGGCCGTGTTCCCCGTCCGTGGCGGATAATCCCGGTCGGATGTCAGCGAACCGTTTGTGTGGTATTTTGAAAAGCCCCGCAACCATCGTGTACCACCATGGCTTTGGAAATCTTTCACATTTATCGAAACTCGCCGTTGGGCCGAGAAAACCTGCTCCAGTCAGCTTACCTATGCCGCCGACTTGGACGGGCTACGCTCCACGTGTACTGCCCCAAGGCCAAACAGGCCATCATCTATTTCGAACAGGGTCCGGTGACAATCACATTAGACCAGTCCTACCTGGAAGATCAGAACACCGCCAGGGAACAGGCCGCGTCATTACTCGACGATGCCGGTGTGGACTACACCTTTTTCGAACCGACCTCGTTTACCGCTGAATTGATCCCGGACATCCCGCCCGACTGGTCGTTGATGGCCTGTCCCCGTGTGATCAGTGAAGACTATCGTCGGATAGGTCTTGGCAGGATCGGCCCCAAAGTCCGCGAGATCGTCAAAGCGGCCCGGTTCAGTGTGTTTATCCCCTGTGGTGCATACAAGCCTTGGCAGTCCGTGAGTGCTTTCTTCGGAGGTTCCAAAGTAGGACTGCGCGCCGTTCAGCTCGCCAGGGATATTGCCGATCGGGCGGAGGTTCCCATGACGGTCTTCACACAACTGAACGACCGGGAGCACGCCCGGAGGTGCCGTGACGTCCTGGAAGAGTCGGGCGAACTGGGAGCGATCGAACACACCCCCGGCTGGGAGTGGGTCTGTTTTGAAACCGGCACATTGAAATCCAACCTGATGCGGGTACCCCACGACAGCCTGGCGGTAGTCGGGGCGGCCGGTGATTCACTGATTCGTGAACTGATTTTCGGAAGCAAACTTGAACTGATCCAATCGACGCTGCCCAACCCGATCCTCGTCGTCGGGCCGAACGCGGACAGGCGTCTGCTTTGGTAAGTCCATGAGATCAAACCTGACGTAAAACGGGGTTTCGGCATTGGTCGGCACGGAAGAATTAAAGCCTGAACGAGTGGCCCGATCGGCCCGGTATTGGGGACGCCGGCTGGGTTTCGCGGTCATGGTCGGGGTGTTGTCCGGGTTGGCAGCGGCGGCGTTGGAGTGGGTGATCGCGTTCGGGTCCGAACGGTTGGTGGGGCGCTTTACCCATGTCAGCGGGCCGGACATCCTGCGGTTCGATTGGGG
>CAZJCN010000217.1:0-4833 GCA_964544195.1 uncultured Phycisphaeraceae bacterium
TCGTCCCGGTGCCCGGATCGCCCCGCCGGTATCCTGATCCAGCATCAGTTGACTAACCGGCAACCCCCAGCCGCCTGTCGGTCCCTTGTCGGTTGTTACCAGCACCGCACAACCACGGGGAAAGATAGCTTTGTCCGTTGCCAGTGTTCGTCGGGCGGTCACCTGAAACCCGAGCGATCCCGCCGGCCAAAGATCACCATCGTACTCCCGGAAAAACACGAACCGCTTGTTCCGTCGGATGTATTCGTCCAGTTCTTCGGGGTGGGTCTGGAAGTAATTGCGTAACGTGGGCAGGCTCAGCCGATCGGCACTGATCTTGCCGTCTCTGACCAGTTCCTGCCCGATGCTGGTGTATTCATAGCCGTTGTTGCCCGCATATCCGACGTACATGATCGAGCCGTCGGTCATCTCCAGCTTGGCGGACCCGTTGACATGAACGATGTAGGCATCCAGTCGGCTGGGCAGATAGACCAGTTCCAGCCCGTTGAGCATGCCACTGTTTTCAATCTGATCACGCGGCGGGAAACCGCCCACGATCTGCCCGGTGAGGGGATCGCTCTGTAATGACGGGGGCCTTCTGTAAAGCGGGTACTCGAATCCCGGGACCCGGGTGCGTGAGGCTTTGAAAACCGGGCTGTAGTAACCGG
This sequence comes from uncultured Phycisphaeraceae bacterium, assembly GCA_964544195.1. Taxonomy (GTDB): domain Bacteria; phylum Planctomycetota; class Phycisphaerae; order Phycisphaerales; family Phycisphaeraceae; genus CAZJCN01. The sequence continues at coordinate 648 of CAZJCN010000217.1, forward strand.
TAAAAAAGACGACTCCGGAGCCGTCCCAACCGACCGATTCATAAACGTCGAACTCCCGCCTGAGTTGGGCGTGGATAGCTTCAGGCACACCGGCCTCGGCGATCTGTTGAAGGGCATAGGCCGAGGTCTGCGCGTGGACATGGCTGATGCCGGCCACCGGGAAGAAGGATTGCGTGGACGGGATGTCGTACCATGCCAGGCTTCGCCCCAGAGCCTGCTGAAAGTCCGGGGTGGTCAACTGCCGGGCGGCCGACATCAGGTCGGGCATTCGGGCGGGGTCGGTCACACGCCTCAGCGCGGAAGCCCCGGGCGGCAACGGCCGGGAATAATCCGGCGCCTCAACCCGGGCCCGTTGACAGCCTGTCATGAATCCGGAAACCGTCATCCATAACATCAAGAGGGCAATCCACGCGATCCGTCTGGCCTGTATCATGTTTCGGTCTCACCTGTGAGTGGGTCGTAGCCCGGCTTTCCTACCGGAACGTCGGCATCTTCGCAGATATCGAACCGTTAAGCCAGAGGGATACAGTGTGTTTGAGAGCCTGTTCATCAACGCGGCATTCAATCCTGAAACCCGGTTCTTTTTCTTCGCGACGATCCTCAGCGTTGTGATCAGCATCACCCTGCACGAATTGGCTCACGGCTGGGCGGCCATCCGCTTGGGGGACGATACGCCGATCCGCTCGGGTCACATGACCGGCAACCCGTTGGTGCACATGGGCCCGTTCTCTTTAATCGCGCTGGTTATCGCGGGGATCGCCTGGGGGCAGATGCCGATCGACCGATCCCGCTTGCGGGGACGATATGCCGAGGCGTGGGTCGCGTTTGCCGGCCCGGCCACCAACTTTCTTCTGTCGCTGCTGGCGTTGACCGCCTTGGGGCTTTGGCTGCGTTTCGGCGGGCTTCCGGACGGACAGGTTCAGGAGAATGCGGTGAACTTCCTAAGCGCCTTCGGAGGGATCAATGCCATCCTCGGCGTGTTCAACCTTTTCCCGGTGCCACCGTTGGACGGCTCCCACATCCTCGCCAATCTCAACCGCCGGTACGCCATGTTCATCAGCGACCCTGCTCATCAGGGGGCTGTGCTGTTGGCGTTTCTGTTCTTTTTTTCCGCTGCGGGTGTGATCTTCCAGCCGGTTTTCGATCTGACCCAAAACTACACCCTATGGATCGCCACAGGTAATTGGGGATAAACGTAAATACAGGGGCGGCGTCACTTCCTGACAACAGATAAACGGCTACCCCGCACGGCGGAGATCATAAGTTCTTCGCTGCTCCGGGTCCGACAGCACTTTGTAAGCATTGCAGATGTGGACGAACTGGTCCTTGGCGCCCGGGGATTTGTTGACGTCCGGATGGTATTGCCTGGCCAGTTTCCGGTATGCCGCGTGAATGGCATCCTCGTCTGCGTCCTCGGCAATCTGCAGGATCTTGTAATAGTCCGGAAGCTCAACAGCTACGCGAAGCTTGGGTTTATTCTTCCGGGTCGTACGGGTCTTGGGCGCGTCATCGTCCACGGCATCCGGGCAGATGAAGCCGAACTTCACCAGACTCTCGATGGCGGCAATGATGTTTGGAGAGTTCTTGACGAACATGAGGCCGATTTCATAGCCGCCGCGCAACCCCACACGTTTTCGCCAGCGTTCCTGCGCTGTGACTCGCAGCATCCCGCCGGTGAATGCAAACTGAAGTGGTGTGATGGAACCCGGGGCAAACGGGGGTTTGCCTTTGCAACGGATCCGGACCCCGGTTTTGGATATATCGACCACTTCGCCGAGATGGCAGGCCAATGTATCGGTTTTATGCCGGGGAGCCGAGCGCCGGGGATCGGTCCCATCCGGGCTCGACTGTAAAGTAACATGTGGCTTGGATCGTCCGAACCATTGCATACAGCGATTATTCGGTCGGCATGTCATCAATCTGAAGGACATACCCGGTTCGAAAGATGAATGACTCCTGTGCCAGACAACATAACCCCTTTTATCGTACGGCTCGTAACGGTTGTGACGAGTGGAAGAAAAAACACGGCTGCCATGTCGAGCAACCGTGCATGAAGTGATGGGGTTGGAGAGATCGTATCAGGCGCGTCGTTTCACACCGACGATGGCCATGATGCCGGCTCCGAGCAGGGCAAGGGTCGCGGGTTGTGGCACTTCGACGACGAAGAACGAGGTCAACGCCACGGTGTCGCCGGGTGTCAGTGTGAAGACATGGTTGATACCGATGCTGTTAAGCGCAGCGGGGCCGGGCAGGGTCGGTCCGGGCAGACCGACTTTGGTGGCGGGGATATTCGTTGTGCCGCCTTGGAACGGCGCACTGAAAGCGAAAGGCGACCCGATGATCGGCAGGACGCTGACGCCGTCGATCTGGCCATCGAACAGGGGCGTAGCTCCGGCATTGGCAACGGTCGCGGTCCCGTCGTTATTGGCATCGGTCACGGACCCGCCGACCGACCCACCGATCAATGAGCTGGGCGTGACGGGTGTAATGGGGATGGTGACGTTGAGAACGAACGTCTGAGTCGAACCGGACATGTTTGTCAGGCCGAAGACTCCGTTGATGAACGGGTCGGTGTCGATGGTCATGTCCCAGGTCAGGTTCCACATCCCGGGCATCATCATCTGGCCGGTCAGATCGAATTGATCCGGATTCTCGGTCGGGATGACTTCAGGTATCAGAACCTGGGTGTTCCCCATGATGCCCACGTCCACCTGCACCAAGGGCGTCAATTCCAACACCGCCCATGATGGGGTGGTGGCGAACAGCAAAGCCGCCATGAAAGGCAACGCACCACGTCTTGCGAATGTCATCTGGCCTCTCTCCTCCTGATATGCCCGTGAACCGGGCATTTATGAAGTCCTCTAATCAATACAGAATGTACAGATTCCCCGCATTCACGTCAATGGAAATCACGTTAAACAACCATCATTTCATGATTTGAAATGCAGTTTCATCTTTTGATCAGATTTCGCTTCAAGCCGGGTCTTTCACGGGTCTGACCATCCGGTCGTCGATTTGTAGAGGCTTGTGAATGAGCAGGTTAACCGCCTCGGGATAGGCCAGGCACTCCTGTTGGAAGACTCGGGCGGCCAGCGTGTCGGGGGTGTCGTCGGGCAGGACCGGACACGAGCGTTGGACGAGAATCGGCCCCGTGTCGTAGGTCTGGTCCGCAAAGTGGACGGTACAGCCGGAGATTTTGCACCCGGCTTTGATGACGGCTTCATGAACATGGTGGCCGTACATCCCCTTGCCTCCGAAAGCCGGCAGGAGGGCCGGGTGGATATTGAGCACCCGCCAGGCATAGTCGTCGGGGATCGACAGCAGGCAGAGGAATCCAGCGAGGCAGACCAGATCCGCTTCGGCCCGGCGCACGTGTTCAAAAATCTCCCGGGAGAACTGTTTAGTGTCGGCGTAGTCTTTTCGGTTGAACAGGAACACGGGGACGTCGTAGCCCCTGGCTTTGAATCGTTCGTAGGCTTTGGGGTTGGAGCAGCCGACCATGACGAGGCGGGCATCGAGTTCGCCGGCATTGATTTTTTCGATGAGGTTCACGGCCGTTGTGCCCCCGCCGCTGATCAGGGCGGCGAGTCGGGCGGGTGTGTGACGCGGTCTGGGTACATCGATCGGCATGTCGGATACGATAACGGTATATGCCCGAGCCACCAACCAAACTCAGTCAGGCTGATTCGGCGGTCACCCGGTTGGCCCCCTCCCCCACGGGAGCACTGCACCTTGGTAACGCCCGGACTTTTCTGATCAACTGGACCTTGGCGAAACAACACGGCTGGCGGATCGTGCTGCGGATCGAAGACCTGGACGGCCCCCGAGTCAAACCCGGCGCAGACACTCAGGCGATCGACCTGCTCGCCTGGTTGGGAATGGACTGGCATGAGGGGCCTTTTTATCAGGCGGCGGAACTCGGTCCTTACCACGACGCTCTTTGTCGGCTGCTTCAGCGTGGTCTGATCTACCCCTGCACCTGTTCGCGGAAGGATATTGAACAGGCCCAGTCAGCCCCGCACCAGGACAGCCATGAATTGAGATACCCCGGGACATGTCGGCCGAATCCCGATGATAATCACTCTTACGATTGTGACTCACTGCTAGAGGCGTCGCACCAGGCTTGGCGGATCATCGTGCCGGAGGACGCCATCTCGTTTGATGACCGGTTGCACGGCCGACAGTC
>CAZJCN010000218.1:0-1332 GCA_964544195.1 uncultured Phycisphaeraceae bacterium
AGACTGTTAGCCACAGCGACCCCCGAGTCGTTGTGCGTATGGATCGCCAGCTTGACGTCCGGGCCCAACTCGGCTTGAACCTCCTTGATCGCCTGCGCGATCCACGACGGCAGCGACCCGCCGTTGGTATCACACAGCACCAGTCGGCTGGCGCCGCCTTCCAGTGCTGCACGCAGCGTTTCCAGCGCGTATTCCGGGTTGGCACGGTAACCGTCGAAAAAGTGCTCCGCATCGTAGAAAACCTCTTCGCAATCGGGGCTGGCTTTACAGAAGGCCAGTGACTCCCGGATCATTGCGAGGTTTTCCTCCCGACTGACACACAGCACTTCATCGACGTGCAAGTCCCAGGTCTTGCCGACGATGGTGATGATGGGGGCACCGCTGCCGACCAGCGCCTGCATCCCGACATCGTCCGCTGGCTTCACCCCTTTTCGTCGGGTCATGCCGAAGGCACAAATCCGGGTATGTTTCAGGTTCAGGTCCTTGACCTGCTTGAAGTAGGCCTCGTCTTTGGGATTGGATAGCGGATAGCCCCCTTCGACATAATCGATGCCGACTGAGTCCAGCAGTTCGGTAATCTTGAGTTTATCGACCAGGCTGAGGTTCACCCCCTCTCCCTGGGTGCCGTCGCGCAGGGTGGTGTCGTAGATTTCGATATGTCGTCGTGTTTGCTGGTCATTCATGGCTGTGCCTTCGTATTAGCCTGATCTACACAATCAGTCACGGGTAACTCGTTCACGAAAAAAACCCTGCCGGGCAGGCAGGGTCTGGTGTTTCCTTTATGATTCGGTGACAGCAGCCCTACCTGGCGGGAGGTTCAATCGCGATCCCAATAATAATGGCGGCTGCATATGTCATGGACTGACATTATATCGGCTCGGCCCGCCGGATCAAATGAGGAAATGCCCCTCGGAAAGGATTATAATCCCGGCCCGATTCGGACCTGCCCATGAACACAGACCTCGATAACTCGTCAACCCAATACTCCTGCGATTCTCTCCCCCGGCCGATCTGGGCCCGGCGGCTGGCGGTGGCCCTTACCGTGGCCACTTTCCTGCTCATCGGGACGGGGGGCTTGGTGACCAGTTATAACGCGGGACTGGCGGTGCCGGACTGGCCGGCGAGCTTCGGCAAGTGGTTCCTGCTGCCAGCCCGGATCTGGGCGGACCTGGCCGTCATGCTCGAACACAACCACCGGCTGACCGGGGCGGTGTCCGTCCTGATCTGCATCGCCACACTGATCGCAACCGGCAAGGAGCTGGGCTGGCGGAGCCGACTGACGGCCTTGGCCTGGTTCATATTGGCGGCCTATGTCTATCAGGGGATCATGGG
>CAZJCN010000218.1:1432-4820 GCA_964544195.1 uncultured Phycisphaeraceae bacterium
TCGCCAGCAGTCACCAGGCGGTGGGTGCCGCCCTGCTGGGTGTCGGCGCGATGATTCTCATCCGGTTACACTGGATCAGGCGATATTCTTGTCATTCAATGCTCTCAGCCCCCCAAGGATCAACCGTTTCATGACTCAGGCCCCCGTCACCAGCCCACCATCCCCGCATACGAGGCCACCCTCGTCGGATTCCTCACCGACGGAATATAAAGAGCCGGGGGTGCTGGCCAGCTATGTCACCTTAGCCAAACCCCGGATCACCCTGATGGTTCTGGTCACGGTGTGGGTGGGCTTCATGTTCGGCGGCCGGGTTGGCTGGGACTGGGTAACGCTGATCGCCACGCTGGCGGGGGCTGCGTTGTCCTGTATGGGGGCCAGCGTTATCAACCAGGTTTATGAACGCGACACGGATGCCCTGATGGAACGAACCCGAAACCGCCCGATGCCGACCGGACGGGTCGGCGTCATGGCCGGGTGGGTGTATGGCATCACAATGGCGACCCTAGGCGTTCTGGTACTGGCCCTCATGACGAACTGGCTGGCCGCCTGTGTGTCGGCCCTGACGATTCTCAGCTACGCGACGATTTACACCCCGATGAAACGTGTGAGCCATCTGGCCACGGTCATCGGTGCCGGGCCCGGCGCCCTGCCCCCTGTTCTGGGTTATGCCGCAGCCAGTGGAACAATCGGTGTCGAGGCTTGGCTGCTCTTTGCCATTATGTTCGTCTGGCAACTACCTCACACCCTGGCGATCTACTGGCTCTACCGGGATCAGTTCGCTAAGGCGGGGTTCCCGGTGCTGCCGGTGATCGATCCCAGTGGCGCCCACACTTTTCGGCAGGTTCTGATCGGCTCACTGCTGCTGCTTCCGCTGGGACTGACACCAACGCTGTTCGGGATCAGCGGCCTGATGTATTTCGTGACAGCTTTTGCCTGCGGGATGTTGATGCTGGTCTGCTCTCTCTGGCTGGCGGCTGAACCCACACGCTCCCGGGCGCGTCTGCTGTTTTTCGCTTCCCTGATCTATCTGCCGGTCGTTCTGGTCATGATGCTGGTTGATCGGTTATAACTGCCTGTGTGATGCCCCCGACTGAAAACACAGCCAAACCCGCGATAGATATTCAGGCGCTGTCCCACCGTTATCCTCCCGTCGGCAGAGGTTCGTCTACCAATCGGCCTCTCGCGTTGAACGGTGTATCACTGACTGTTTTACCGGGGGAGGTTTTCGGTATCCTAGGTCCTAACGGTAGCGGCAAATCGACGCTGTTCCGGATACTCGCGACAATGCTTCGTCCCAGCGTTGATTCGTCGGCTTCTCAGTCTCAGGGCTATGCCAAGGTACTGGGATTCGACGTCATACAAGAGCCGGAACAAGTCCGCCAAGGGCTGGGCGTCGTGTTTCAAAGCCCAAGCCTTGATGGGAAACTGACCGCTGAGGAGAACCTGACCTACCACGGGCTTCTCTACGGCCTTTCCGGGCGAGCACTTAAGCAAAGGACTCGGGATTGTCTTGATTTGTTCGGGCTGTGGGAAAGACGAAGCGAGCCGGTGGAAAGGTTCAGCGGCGGGATGCGTCGTAAAGTCGAAGTCGCCAAGGCATTGCTTCATGCCCCGGCGGTGCTTCTGATGGATGAGCCGGCAACGGGGCTGGACCCTGTTGCACGACGCGACTTGTGGCAGACTCTGATGAAACTGCGGGAACGACAGAGTACCACCATCGTGCTGACGACTCACCTGATGGACGAGGCCGACCGTTGCGATCGTCTGGCGATCATGGCACGAGGCAAAACCGTAGCCATTGATACACCTTCCAATCTCAAGGCACAGATCGGTGGCGATGTGGTAACGATTGAACCCGATGAGGTGGACCCGGTCGACCTATCAAACCGTGAGTGTGCTGCGCACCAGCTCCTGAAGCAGATCACAGAACGTTTCGGTCCATGGGACCCGAACAGCGAGCCTATCATTACCGAGGAAGGTCGAATCCGCTTTGAAAAGCCGGACGGCGCACGCATCGGGGCGGAGGTGGCCGCGGCTTTCCCGGGCAGGATCAGAAGCCTGAACGTCAGTCGGCCGTCACTCGAAGACGTCTTCATGCACCTGACGGGCGAAACATTACACGCCGACGAGTCGTAACGCCCCGTGTCTTTCACCGGTCAGATCGGCCATGCATAATTCGGATTGAAGTTTTCTTCACCCGGCAACGGCAGGGGTTTGCCACCCTCGGCGTGAGACCGCTCTGCCAACTCCAAAATGCCGATGGTTCGGCGGGCCTGTTCGGCGGTGACGATCAGGGGCTCACCCATGATCAGGTGATTGGCGACGTTTTGATAATAAGCGTGCCAGTTCGGCTTCCATTGGGCCAGATTAACTTCGCGTCGACTGCCGTTTCTATGCTGGATCATCGTGACGGGCGCACCGGGGTGGGCGTTGGTCAGGCCACCTTCCGTGCCGAGGATGCGCCAACCCGCACGCCGAACCGCCGTCAGCTGGCCCTGCTCGACTGTCGCCGAAGCGCCGCCTTCAAAACGGATGTTCACGAGCGCATAGTCTTCGTTGCTCGAGTTGTGCCAGACGTGTTTATGGAAGACGCCGGACACCGACTCGATCCGGCGGGGGATGATGTTCAACAACCAATCGATGTAATGCGCGCCCCAATCGTAAAGGATGCCGCCGGACACTGGCTTGCTCGCACGCCACCAATTGTTGGGCTGGCTCCAGTCTCCGGTGGCGGCGTCGGCGTGGAACACCTCGCCGATCTCCCCATTACGTACCAGGCTGAGCATCTGCCTGAAGTCGCCGTCCCAGCGCCGATTGTGGAAGCAGGAGAGCATTTTGCCGGATTCCCTGGCGGCGGCAATCATGGCATCGGCTTCGGCCAGTGTGATGCTGAACGGTTTTTCCGTCACAACGTGTTTGCCGGCCTTGCTTGCCGCGACACACACCTCCGCATGCAGGTTGTGCGGCAGAATGATCACGACCAGGTCCACCTTGTCGTCTTTCAGCAGGTCCTGATACCGGGTATAGGTCTTGATGTGATCACCCAATTCAACCTTGGCCTGCTTGACACGTTCCGGGTTGGCATCGCATACGGCTACGGTCTTGCATCCATACTGGGCGTTGAGCGAATCGGAATGTACCTTGCCCATATTGAAAGCCCCGCCGTAACCGATGATCCCCACGCCAATGGTGGTATCGAACTTCTCGCCGCAGACATGACGCAGGCTTCGTTCGATCATTCGAACCACATGTGGATTGAGAATGGCACGGGGATGTCCGCCAAGCGCCAGATACGCGACTTCGCCCTTGTCCGCCTGGCGGGTAAAACCAACGGGCGTATCTTTCCCGTCGATGTGAGCCACTGCGAACAGTGTGCCGTCATCTGGTG
>CAZJCN010000219.1:0-4811 GCA_964544195.1 uncultured Phycisphaeraceae bacterium
GTTGTGATGCCGAGGGACACATCCTGGCGGTGAAGGCGCGGATCATCGGGGACAAGGGGGCTTATGCGTCGGTCGGTGCGAAGGTGCTGGAACGTGCCGGCGGGCATTGCACCGGGCCGTACCGAGTGCCGAACATTGATATGGAGTCGTTGGCGGTCTACACGAACAACCCGCCGTGCGGCGCGATGCGTGGGTTCGGCGCCAATCAGGCGGCGTTCGCGGTCGAGAGCCTGTTGAACCGACTGGCTGAGAAGTGCGGGATCGACGGGTACGACATCCGCGACCGCAATATCCTTGAGCTGGGCGAAGCGTTCGCAACCGGGCAGGTGTTGGACAAGCCCTTCGGCCTGCGGCGCACGCTTGAAGCGGTCAAAGATCAATTCAAAGCTGCGAAGTACGCCGGGATTTCCTGCGGGATCAAGAACGTGGGGATCGGCAATGGGATGCCGGACATCGGACGGGCAGCGATCACGGTGGAGGACGACCACACGCTGCACATCCGCACAGGCTTCACCGAGATGGGCCAGGGATTGTTCACGCTGTGCATCCAGTTTGCACATGAGGCGACGGGCCTGCCGCCTGAGATGTTCCGTGTCTCGACGGACACGACGCTGATGCTGGACTGCGGGCAGACCACGGCGAGTCGAGCGACGGTTCTAGCCGGCAACGCCATTGCCGAGGCGGGCAGACGATTAAAGGCTCAGCTCGATCAGGGTAAAAACCTGTCCGACATGATCGGCGAGGTGTTCATGGGCGAATACCGCTGCGATTACACCAGCAAGCTGGGCAAAGACATGGACAAGCCCGGCGGGCCGAAGACGCACCTGACCTACGGGTTTGCGACGCAGGTCGCCATCCTCGACGACGAGGGTCGGCTGGTGAAAATGATCGCCTGCCACGATGTCGGGCGGGTGATCAATCCGGTACAGCTTCAGGGGCAGATGTACGGCTCGTTGCACATGGGGATCGGCTACGCCCTGACGGAAGATTTCCCCGTTCGGGATTCGGTGATCCGGGCGAAGAAGATCAACGATTGTGGTGTCCTGCGGGCGCACCAGATGCCGGAAATGGAACTGATCTTCATCGAGGAACCTGATCCCGAGTGTCCCTTTGGTGCGCGTGGGGTGGGTGAGATCGGTCTTGTGCCGACGGCGCCGGCGATTGCCGGGGCGTTGTACCGGTTTGACGGGGTGATCCGCCGGAGCCTGCCGATGTCGGATTCCCCGGCTGGTGAGGCGATCCGTAAGGCCAAGCCGTAACACAGAGACGGACAGGTATCGGGTGTGTTGCCCGCAGTCGTGGAGTGTTTGGCTGAAATCTGATGTCGAAGATCCACGCCATCATCCCCGCCGCCGGTCGTTCATCCCGGATGGGCCGACCCAAGCAGCTGTTGCCGATCCACGGCCAACCGATGCTGCGGGCGGTGATCGACCCGATGACGAATTGTCATGGCATAAACGATATCACCTTGGTTACCAACAGCCTGGTGGTGTCGGAGCTGGACCTTGACGGGCTGGACGTGTGCGTGGTGATCAATGACGACCCGGACGCGGAGATGATCGACTCGATCCGCGTAGGGATCAACGATCTGCAACAGCGGCAGCCGATCGAACCCGGCGAGGGTGTGCTGATCTGCCCCGGCGATCTGCCCGGCCTGCGTGTGGATGACTTGATGACGCTGTGTATCGCCTTTGCCCGTCATCCGGAACGGCTGATCGTGGCATCGCACGGCGGGAAACGGGGGCATCCGCTGATCCTGCCCGTGTCGTGCGTCCCGATGGTGATGTCTAACACCTGTGATCGAGGCCTGAGACATCTCGTGGATTCGATGGCAGACAACCTGATGATGATTGAGACGCCCAACCCGGCGGTCCTGCGCAACATCAACACCCCGGAGGATCTTGCCAGCCTGATCGGGCCGGATGAGTTCAAGACGAAATGACGCACCCTACACGACCCACGGTGATAGCGCTGGGCGGTAACGCGATTACCGCACCGGGTGAACAGGGCAACATCCCGCAACAGTTCGCTCACATGTCGGACACGGCAAGGCACCTGGTCAAAGTGATCGAGCGCGGGCACCACCTCGTGCTGACCCACGGCAACGGGCCACAGGTCGGGAACGTGCTTCGGCGGGTCGAGATCGCGTCCAGTGAGCTGTACCCCCTGCCGTTGGAAGTCTGCGTGGCGGACACACAGGCGGGCATGGGCTACATGATCGGACAATGCATGGCGAATGCGATGATGAAACACGGCATCGAACGGGACATCACGACGATCGTGACGAACGTGCTGGTGGATCAGGATGACCCGTCATTCGATCATCCATCCAAGCCGATCGGGATGCCGATGGACGAGGCGATGGCCATGATGCACCGGGATCGCGACGGCTGGAGTGTGATGCGACTGAATGACGGGCGATATCGGCGGATCGTGCCTTCCCCGATGCCGAGGCAGATCCTCGAGATGCACACCATTCAACGGCTGGTCGACGACGGCGAACTGGTGATCTGTTGCGGCGGGGGCGGTATCCCGGTGGTCCGGGGTGCGGACGGGCTGTTGCAGGGCGCCGCGGCGGTGATCGACAAGGACCGCACCACCGCGTTGCTTTCCCGGGAACTGAAGGCTGGACTCATGCTCATCCTGACCGCGGTCGAGCGTGTGTGTCTGAATTTCGGCAGGCCTGATGAGCAGCCGTTGGAGCACATGACCGTGGATGAGGCGAAGGGGTACCTGGCGGCGGGACATTTCGCGGAAGGGTCGATGCGGCCGAAGATCGAAGCGGCGATTGACTTTGTGGAGGGATCGGAAAACCCGGACACGGCGGCGATTATTGCAGAGCTGTCCCGGGTGACCGAGGCGCTGGACGGATTGAGCGGGACACGGATCAGTCGCAACTGATACGGGCCATCCGATCGTGCAGGGCGCAGGCGATCTCGATGCTTTCCGAACGGGCGGCGATCTCATCGCAGCTTTGAATCATGCCATTGCGTAAGCGCCACACGCCGGCGACCATGACATCCGACACGAACTCGGGGCCTATGGCGTAAATGAGGTGGCCCGCGAGATTGTCCGCGTTCAGGGGTGTTGCCGGGATGTAACGGGTGAGAACGAGGTCGGCTTCAGCGCCGACTTGCAGCAGGCCGAGCGTGACACCGAGATACTTCGACGCCAACCGGGCGGATTCCCCGAGCATCGCGAGGGGTCGACCGAACGGCAGCGGACGTTTCCCGTCGTGGCTCTTGAATTGCGCGATGCGCGCCTCACGCCATAAGTCCGATCCGATCCCGTCGGTACCGAGTACGGGCGGTCGGACGAAGTTCGCCACCGGCGCATAACCGACGGCGTTGTTCATGTTGGAACTTGGGTTGTGCGCCATGGTGATGGCGGGGAGCTGATTGATGACGCGGACGTCGGGATCGCTGAGGTGTGTGCCGTGCGCGAAGATGGTGTCGGGCACGCCCAGCAGACCAAACTTACGAAAGCGCTCGATCAATCCGCAGCCGTAGCCGGCCCGGGTCATGGCGTCGTCGCACGGGTCTTCGGCGACATGGATGTGGATACCGACGTTCAACTCCTGCGCAAGCGAAACACAGTCGGCCAAAGAATCGTCGTTAAGAGTGAAGCTGGCGTGTGCCCCGACCATGCCGGCGAAATAAGAGGATTTTCTGTCCCGGCAGGATTGGATGTACCGGCGGTTTTCGTCCAGCCCCTGCTTGGCTTCATCGGGACGGTTACGGTCGGTGGTTTCATAACACAACAGCGCCCGACATCCGGCCTGGTCGATGCCGGCTTCGAGGTGCGAGAGGCTCTCGGGGATGGCGTTGGGTGATGCGTGATGGTCGATGAGCGTGGTCGTGCCACATCGCAATGCTGACAGTGCACCGATCAGCCCGCTGTATCGGATGCTTTCCGGGTCGTGTGCCCGGTCCAGCCGCCACCAGACGTATCTGAGGATCTCGAAGAAGTTGCTTGGCGTTCTGGGCGGCGCGGGCATCCCGGCGGCGAGTGCGGAGTACAGGTGCGTGTGGCCGTTGACCAGCCCGGGTGTCAGCACCGCACCTTGGCAGTCGATCACTTCGTCATCCGGCTCAACCGATACTTCTCCGATCTCGGCGATGCGGTTATCGACGACGCGCAAAGCCCCCTGCTCAACCCACGGCGGGTCAAGCTGAACCATCATCGCGTTGTGGAAAACGGTTCCCATCAGAGCATGTCCAGTACGCCGGATTGTTGATTGAACGATTCGATCAGCCGGTCCCATTCCTCGGCTTGGGCGTAGGTTTTCACCCAGAAGTCCGGGTCCCAAAGCTCGTTGAGTTCTTCGATCGTGCGCCCCTGCTGCTCGACCCATGTGAAATACTTGAAGTTGTGCAGGGCCTTGCGGTCGTGATAGCCCAGCTCACGGACGTGATCCGTAACGATCCCGTCAAGGTAACGCGCCCGGTCGGCGATGGCGTGATCACGAGTGTACGGCCCTCGCTCGTTAGCCAGTTCTTCCAGACGGCTGGCGTATAACTCCGAAGAATCGGTCAGCGGAACAAAGATCACGTCTCGCCCCGACATCTCGAAGTACCGCGCGGTCTTGATCGCGGCCACAAGATTGCAGACGCCGGAGATCCCCATCAACGGCAACTGCTCGACGAATCCGTCACCCAGAGTGGATTGCAGGTAATCACGTCCGGCAGGCTCATTGAACAGACGAAACAGTGACATGCACTGCTCATCATCCACCGCGGCGATCAGGTCGGTGTTGCGGACGTTGTGGACCCAAGGCACGTGCTTGTCGCCGATGCCTTCGATGCGGTGTC
>CAZJCN010000220.1:0-4803 GCA_964544195.1 uncultured Phycisphaeraceae bacterium
CGCTTTGTCGCCTTGTTCAGATGCTGTGATAGAATAAGGGCATGGGTGAGTTGTCCCCGGAATCGTCATCATGTCTGTCCACCGGCACCCGGTGCGTGGTTTTGGCCGGGTCGGGTGTGTCCGCCCCGGGTGATCTGCTTGAAGGCCTGTCCGCGCGGGGGGTGGATGTGGTCGTCGTGTCGGAGCCGGCCTATGTCATGCTGGAACTGGCCAGACGGCACACCGGGGCGGTGATCGTGGTCGAGCCGGGGTGTCAGCCTTGGCTGGAACAGCTGGATCAGGCCCTGCGGCATTACCACCCCAAAACCGTTCGGTGGTGTTACCTGAAACCGCACAACGGGCACTCTGCCAGGCTCCAACGCCTGGATACTTTTCAGGCTTCTTCACCGTCAGCCGAACACAGCGGAAACGGGAGCCGGGATGAAGCCTTGGTGTTCCCGCGTGCCCACCCGCGCTCACCACTAAGCCGGGCTCAATCACAGGTTCCGCGAGAGCGGATGCGCTCGTTGGTGGTGAAGGTGCCGGGGCAGTCGGGTACGACTGAGCCGTTGATCAGCGAGGAAGAGCTTTCGATGCTGCTTGGACCGATGCCCAAGGAGTCGGAGGCGGGCCATGAGTAGTTCGCAAAGAACCCATAGCGGTCATGAAGACAGGCCCGGCGTTCCACCCGGCGAGGTATCCATCAGACGTGTGTTGCTGATCGGTTCGAGTGATGAACTTGCCTCATTGCACGATGAGCTTCAGCAGCGAGGGATCGACTGTACCCTGACGCCGACCTATCTGACCGCGTTGGGAGAGCTTACACGTCGGCCATCTGATATCTTGATCGGCCCGGCCGACGCTTGGCAGGGTTCACCGGAATCGATTGTGGACACGGTGCACACGCTGGCTCCCGGTATCCGTCTGCTGGCTTGGGCTGACCCGGACCGGTATGAGTCGGGGGAGCACGCGATCCGGGCGGGCTTTGATCAGGTCGTCCCCCGGCCGACAGACGAACGGCAGGCCCGGCAGGTGGTCAACCTGCTGCTGGACGCGAACGTGATCCCGCCCACTCAGAAACAAGACTCACCCACAGCGGATCGGCAGGAATGGCCCGCGACGGAGGATCACGTCGATTCATCATCCCCATCCGATCAGCCCACCGACCTGCGCGAAGATATCGGCGACGTTGACCTGATCGACGCCTTGCTTCAGCCGGGCACGGACGTGGTGCCATTGGCGCTGAAGATGATCGAGTCGCATTCCGGGTGGAAAGGGGTGGGGCTCCGTCCTTCCGACGGCCAGCCGCCGGACGGTCATGTGTCGGTCCCCGTCAGCTATCGCGGCCGAACCCTTGGGCTGCTGCACGCCCCGCCCCCAGCCGATGCTCATGGGCTGACGTCTTGGGCCGACTGGTTGAGCCGTTGGCTGGCGCTGCGAGAACAGCTCGGCCAGTTACGCGACATGGCGATGCGTGACGAACTGACCGGCGTGTGGAACCGCAGGTATTTCAACCGCTTCCTGGATCGCATCCTGAAGAAAGCAGCCAAAGACCGGTCACAGGTCACTTTGCTGGTGTTCGATATCGACGACTTCAAGCTCTATAACGACAAGTACGGCCACGGCACCGGCGACGAGGTTCTGCGTGAAGCCGCACGGCTGATGCAATCCGTGGTCCGCGAACACGACGTGGTAGCTCGCATCGGGGGGGATGAGTTTGCAGTCATTTTCTGGGACAACGAAAAACCCCGTCGGCCCAATAGCTCGCATCCGCAGGATGTCATGACCGCCGCTCAACGTTTCCAGGAAGCGATCTGCTCGCACCGTTTTCCGAAGCTGATGGATCAGGCGGTCGGTCGCCTGACCGTCTCCGGCGGATTAGCCAGTTTCCCTTGGGACGGTCAAACGCCGGACGAGCTGCTGGCACGGGCGGATGCCATGGCGCTGCAGTCCAAGCGGCAGGGGAAGAACGCCATCACGTTCGGCACCGGTGCCCGGCGTGCATGTCGGGAAACATGAAGCCGTGTTAGCCAAAGTCGCTGTTTGGCCTGTTTCCTGGGCCGGGCACGATGGCAAGCCCAGTGTAAATCCGATACACTCCCAACCGATGTTCATCGTTCAGACGCCATGAACCGGGCGGGTTGTTGTCAACGTTCACGGGCGTCTGGGGATCGATCAGGACACACACCATCACAAGGGCTTTGCTATGTCATTTGATTCGACGATCCACGCCAAAGCGGTTGAATTGACCAAACTAAGTTACGAAATGACCGCGGCAGCCGGTTCGGGCCACCCGACCACGGCCGCCAGCCTGTCTCATCTGATCGCGGTGTTGATGTACCAGCACATGCGATATGAGCCGGCTAACCCGGGGCATCCCAGCAGCGACCGTCTGGTCCTTTCGGAAGGGCATGCCGTGCCGATCGTCTATGCCGCGTGTGCCGACCTCGGTGTCCACATCGGCAAAGACAAGAACAACCTGCGGCCCATGACCCGGGAGGACGCGCTATCCCTGCGGGCAATCGATTCGGTCGTCGATGGGCACCCCAACCCGATCGAAGGTTTCCCCTTCTTCGACACCGCGACCGGTTCGCTCGGTCAGGGCCTGTCCCACGCCGCCGGCCTCGCCGCCGCGGCCAAGGTGGACGGGCTGGACAAGCGCATCTTCTGCATCGTCGGCGATGGAGAATCGCGTGAAGGACAGATCTGGGAGGCCGTCGACTTCATCAAGGATCACGACCTCAAGGCCGTCTGCACCATCTTCAACTGCAACGTCTACGGCCAGTCCGATCAGGTCAGCCCGCAGCAATCCGCGGAAACGACCGCCAAGAAGCTCCAGGCCGCCGGCTACGAAGTGCTGACGATCGACGGGCATAACCCGACACAGATCCTCGATGCGCTGAGTCGGCACGCTCAGGCCCAGTTTGATCCTCAGGCCGCACCGGTCGCCATCGTGGCAAAAACTCAGAAGGGCTGGGGCGCACCGTCGCAGCAAGGCCACGGCCATCACGGCAAGCCCGCCACCGGCGACGACCTGGCCAAGGCGATCGAAGAAATCGAAGCGACCGGCCGTTCCCTCGGCGCCATCGCCGACACCCCGCTGAAGATCGGCCTGATGTCACCGAAGAAGCCCGAACCGGTCAAGCCCGAGCCTGCCATGACCTTTACCCAGGCCATGAAGGAATTCGGCTTGGAATCGGCCTTGGAAAAGGGCAAGTTCGCGACCCGTCGTGCCTACGGCGTCGCCCTGCGGGCGCTGGGCCATGCGAACAAGGCTGTGGTTGCTCTGGACGCCGACGTAAGCAACTCCACCTTTGCCGAGATGTTCTTCAAGGACGAGGCACTCAAGGATCGTTATTTCGAGTGCCGGATCGCCGAGCAGAACATGTTCTCCGTCGCCGCCGGCCTCAGCGCCGGGCGAAAGATCCCGTATTGCTCGACGTTCGCCAAGTTCGTCGTCCGCGGTTACGACCAGATCGAGATGGCGGTCAACAGCGGCGCGAACTTTAAGGTGGTCGGCTCACACGCCGGCATCAGCCTCGCCGCCGACGGCCCGAGCCAGATGTCGCTGCCGGATGTCGCGTGGTTCCGTTCGTTCGCCACGATGAAACGGCCCAACGGCCAGCCCGGTTTCTACGTCCTGCAACCCAGCGACGCCTATCAGGCCTACGCCCTGACGATCGCGATGGCTGAGTATGACGGGCCGTGCTACATGCGGACCCTTCGGCCCGATACCGAGTTCCTCTACGGCGACAACGACAAGTTCACGCTCGGCGGCCACGAAGTGCTGACCGAGGGACGCGACCTGCTCATCATCGCGTCCGGGTACATGGTGCACGAGGCGAACAAGGCCTTGGAAGAACTCGACAAGCAAGGGGTCGACGCCACGCTTGTGGACCTGTACTCGATCCCGTTTGATGCCGAGGCCATCCTGGACTTGGCCAATGAAAACAACGGCATGATCCTGACGCTCGAAGACAATTATGGTGCCGGGATCGGTTCGGCGGTGGCAGACGCCGCGGCGGAAGACGGTGGCGGGTTCACCGTTCACCAGTTGCACGTCCGCAACCTGCCCAAGTCCGGCAGGACCACGGATGACGTGATGGCTTACTGCGGCGTCAGCGCCAAGCACATCGTGGACAAGGCGATGTCCATGCTTGAGCTGTCGGCTACCTGAAGCTACTACAGACAAACTCAACCCATCAACGCTTCTGCTCTATGTAGGAGCGTTTTTTATGACCAGCCCGACGGTTCCCCGGTTGATGCGGATAACAGTTTGCGAAGCGCGGACAGCTCAAAGCAGGTCTTGATGAACAGCCACAGGACCGCGCCGATCAGCACGGCCGACACCGCCACGCCCACCGAGGGAAATGTGAACATCGCGGATAGATAATTCAGCAGGACCAAACCGGTCAGTGCGCTCTGCAGGATGAGGATGATCCATGCCGTCGTGGTCGCCGGTCGGCTGGCCCGACGAACCCAGAACGCAAGGATGATCAGCACCAGCGCCGGGATGAACAAAACCAGCAGGCTCGCCCCCGCCAGCGCAGGCCCCAAGGTCGGAAGCAGGCGGAGGGTTTCTTCCCGGTTGGGCATGTCCTGTGGCAAGGTTTCGGCCACCTGCTGCGGATCGACGAACATCAGTCCCAGTCCCATCAGCCCGCAACAGCACGACAGCGCCAGTTGCAGCCCCGCGGAGGCCCATAGAAAACCCGCGGCCCGCCTGGCCTGCGAAACGGCAGCAGATTCTTCCTCAAATGGTGACGTCTGCCAGTCACCGGGTGGTTCCAATCCGGGGTCGAGTGTGGACATGCTTCAAGGATA
>CAZJCN010000221.1:0-2553 GCA_964544195.1 uncultured Phycisphaeraceae bacterium
AACAAGACACGCAAGCTCGAATACCTGATCGCCGACGCGAAGCGTAAAGGGGCAACACACTTCATCACGGAAGGCGGTGTGCAGTCGAACCACGTGCGTCAGAGTGCCGCCGCGGCGCGGTTGGCGGGGATGCAGGCTGAGCTGGTCTTGAACACCCCCGACACCGCCCCACCGCTTCAGGGCAACCTGCTGATCGACGATCTGCTTGATGCGCGTTGCCATTTCGTTCCGACCGGAAAGGATCGCAAGCCGAAGATGCAGGCGTTGGCTGAGCAAATCCAAGCGGAAGGCGGTGTGCCTTATGTCGTCGTGTCCGGCGGGTCGGATCGGGTCGGCGCGCTCGGTTACGTCGGGATGATCCTGGAGATGAACAACCAGCTTGTCGATCTACAGGTCAACCCTTGCTGCGTGTATGTCGCCAACGGGAGTGCCGGCACGCAGGCGGGCATGCTCGTAGGGCAGTCCGTCTTCGCCGGTGATTACACGATCAAGGGTTATTGTGTCGTTCCCGGCGGTGCCGACGAAATCGCACAGGACACGCTGACATTGGCCAATCTGTGTGCCGAATACATCGGTACTGAGCCGGTCGATCCGGCGCGGGTGGTGTGTGACGATTCGCAATTCGGCTCGGCCTACGGTGAGCCGACGCCCGCGGCATTAGAGGCGATCAAACTGCTGGCGACGACCGAGGCGATCCTGCTGGACCCGGTCTACAGTGCCAAGGCGTTCGCGGGGATGCTTGCCGACATCCGGGCGGGGGTGTATTCGCGCGATGACGCGATCGTGTTCGTCCACACCGGCGGCACCCCGGCATTGTTTGCGAAGGTGGATCTGCTCAAGCCTATACTTTCCCGATGAACCTGCCGAACCCCCCTGCCGTCACCCCGACCGAACTCAAAGCCATGCTCGACCGTGGCGAAGACATCGAACTGATCGATGTGCGTGAACCGGCCGAGCACGCGATCGTTCAGATCCCCGGCTCGAAGCTGATCCCGCTCAAAACCCTGCCGGAGCACGTCGACGATCTGGACCCGGACAAGACGCAGGTGGTGATCTGTCGGGTCGGTCAACGAAGCGCGGTGGCGGTGCAGTTCCTGCGGGAGCGGGACTTCGAGGCGATCAACCTGACGGGGGGCATCCTGGGCTGGGTGCGTGAGGTGGACCCGTCCCTGCCGACGTATTGACCCCTCGGTCGGCTATCGGGAGCTGGGGTGTGACGCCCGGGCGCCGGGTGCCTACAATCCCTGCCATGTCCACGACACCGACCACCGAGTATGCGGGCAAGGCTCTGGCCGAGGAACTGAACATTGACGCGGTGATTGCGGGTCAAGCCCGGCTCAGCCCGGTCGACGCGCTGCGCCTGTACCACGAAGCCAGCCTGCATGACCTTGGCCGATGGGCGTCGGCAGTGTGCGACCGCATCCACGGCTCGGGGGCCGAGGCCAAGCGAACCTACATCATCGACCGCAACGTGAATTACACCAACGTCTGCTCGGCCCGATGCACGTTCTGTGCGTTCCGTCGTGATGGTGATGAAGACGACGCCTATACCCTCAGCACCCGGCAGCTTCATCAGAAGATCCAGGAGCTGGTGGACATCGGCGGGACGCAGGTGTTGTTACAGGGCGGGATGCACCCGGACCTGCCGATCGAGTTTTACGAGGACATGCTTTCGGGGATCAAGGCGAAGTTCCCGCAGGTGCATATCCACGGGTTCAGCCCGCCGGAGTTCGTGGAGTTCGTCGCGGTGTTCGAGCTGGACGGCTTCCCGACGACCCGTCCGGGCAAGAGCCACGAACTGCCAGCCGATGTCTGGCAGGCGAAACTGGAGGTGATTCTTGATCGGTTGATGCGTGCGGGGCTGGACACGATCCCCGGCGGCGGGGGCGAGATCTTCCCGGAACACGTCCGACGGCGGATCGGGATCGGCAAGGCCACCGCCGAACAATGGCTGGACGTGATGGCGGCCGGGCATCGACGGGGTATGCTGACCAGCGCGACGATGATGTTCGGACACATCGAGGGCGTCGCCGACCGGATCATGCACATGGCGATGATCCGCGACCGGCAGGACGAGGCGATTCGTGAAGGTTGGCCGGGGCGGTACATCAGCTTCATCAGTTGGCCTTTCCAGCGTGAGAACACGCCGTTGGGCCGAGTGCCGGACTGGGACCGGGCGTCGGGCGAACCGTTCCCAGGTGACGTGCTGGCGGATCTGGTATTTACCGGTCAGGTGGACGGCCACGACAAGGCCGCGTGCGACAAGGCGGTGCCGAAGGCGGGCAAGCTGGTGCGGATGGCCGGGGCGAGCGAATACCTGCGGATGCAGGCGATCAGTCGGCTGTTCTTCGACAACGTTCATTCGATCGGCGCGTCGTGGGTAACGATGGGCCCGAAGATCGGGCAGCTCGGCTTGTACTACGGGGCCAACGACATGGGCAGTGTCATGATGGAAGAAAACGTGGTGTCCGCGGCGGGAACCACTTACTGCCTGAACGAACCGGTGCTCTGCCGACTGATCCGAGAAGCGGGATTCATCCCGGCACAACGCGA
>CAZJCN010000221.1:2653-4776 GCA_964544195.1 uncultured Phycisphaeraceae bacterium
GCCGGGTTTGACGGGGTGGTTTACCCGGTCAACGCCAAGCGTGAAAGCGTTCAGGGGATCGCGGCGTACAAGAGCGTGCTGGACGTACCCGCCAAACCGGACCTCGCGGTGATCTGTACCCCCGCGCCGACGGTATTGGGGATCGTCAAACAATGCGCGGAGGTTGGCATCAAGGGGGTGGTGATCATCAGCGCCGGGTTCAGGGAAACCGGTCCGGAGGGACTCGAACAGGAAATGGCCATCCGCGAAGTGGCGCGGAAACACGACATGCGGCTGATCGGTCCGAACTGTCTGGGTGTGATTACGCCGAGGCTGGGACTGAACGCCAGCTTCACGGTCGGGATGCCGGGCGACGGACATATCGCTTTCATCTCTCAGTCCGGTGCCTTGGGCACGAGCGTGCTGGACTGGGCGGTCCGTAAGGGGATCGGGCTGTCATACTTCGTGTCGGTCGGGAACATGCTGGACGTGGGTTTCCCGGATCTGATCGATTACTTTGGGCAGGATCCACGGACGCGAGCACTGATCCTGTACGTCGAATCGATCAGGGATGCCCGACGGTTCGTGTCGGCGGCGCGTGCGTTTACACGGACGATGCCGATCATCGCGTACAAGGCCGGCCGGTTTGCGCAGTCCGCGGCGGCGGCGGCATCGCACACGGGGGCGCTGATGGGAGCGGACGACGTGCACGACGCGGCGTTCCGCCGGGCGGGGATCGAGCGGGTGTACGCGATCGACGATCTATTCGATTGCGCGGAATTGCTGGCGCGCTACAAGCCGACACGTCGCAGCCGACTGGCGATCGTCACCAACGCCGGCGGGCCGGGCGTAATGGCGACCGACGCCCTGCTGGCGAGCAACGGCGAACTGGCGGAGCTGACGCCGGAGACAATCGAGAAGCTGAATCAATGCCTGCCTGCCGCGTGGTCGCACGGCAACCCGGTGGACGTGCTGGGCGACGCCACAAGCAAGCGTTACGCCGACGCGGTCCGCATCGTCCGGGACGATCCGAACGTGGACGCTTTGCTGGTGATCCTCACGCCACAGGCCATGACCGACGATCGCGAGATCGCGGAAGTGGTCGGGCAATGCGCTACGGACTCGACCAAACCCATTCTGGGTGCCTGGCTGGGCGGCGCGTCGGTCCTTCGGGGCCGGGAGATACTGACCAAGTACAACGTCCCGAGCTACCCCAGCCCGGAACGGGCGATCCGCGGGTTCATGCACCTGGTGAATTACGCCCGCAATATCGAGATGCTGTACGAGACGCCGGAGATCGTGCCGATCAAGGGGATCAAGATCAAGCCGGGGTCGGGGCCGTTAGCCGACGCGCCGAACACGACATTGAGTGAAATCCGATCCAAGCGATTGTTCCACGATTTCGGGATCCCGGTGGCGATGGCGGAGCCGGCAGATACCCCCGATCAGGCCGTCGCGATCGCGGACGAGATGGGGTACCCGGTGGTGATGAAGATCCGCTCCCCTCAGATCACACACAAGACCGACGTGGGCGGGGTGGCATTGAACCTGGAAAATCCGGACGAGGTGCGCGGCGCATTTACCCGCATAACCACCAAGGCCGCGCGGCTGCGTCCTCAGGCGGAGATCCTCGGCGTAACGGTGCAGCCGATGGTTCAATCGCGTGACGGGGTGGAAATGATCCTCGGTGTCAAGAAAGACCCGATCTTCGGCCTCGTGCTGTTGGCGGGTATGGGCGGGGTCACGGCAGAACTGTTGCAGGATCGCGTGCTGTCCCTGCCACCGCTGACCGAACGGCTGGCACGTCGGATGCTTGAGAACCTGAAGTGTTGGCCCTTGCTGACCGGTTATCGCGGTAAACCAGCCATGAACATCCACGCCCTGATCGAAGTGCTGATCCGCTTGTCTTACCTTGTCGCCGAAACGCCGAACATCAAGGAATTGGACGTCAACCCGTTGCTGGTCACACCCGAGGGTGCCACCGCGCTGGACGCGCGGGTCATCACCGACGATTCCCCGGGCGTGCCCGATGCTCACTACAGCCACGTCGCGATCCGTCCCTATCCGGCCGAGTTCACGAATGTCAAGACACTGGCTGACGGAACGGAAGTCACTTTCCGTCCGATCCGCCCGGAAGACGAACC
>CAZJCN010000222.1:0-2897 GCA_964544195.1 uncultured Phycisphaeraceae bacterium
CAGGAGGCTGCGTGCGCCGGCGTTGGAATACAGCAGGATGGAGGCGATGCATAGGTATCCAAGCAACAATGAGCCGGCATCCCCCATGAAGATGCTTGCCGGGTTGAAGTTATACGGCAGGAAACCCAGCACCGCCCCGATCAGCGCCAACGACACCGTAATGCGGATCGGGTCCGCCAGCGGGTCGGGGTGAGTCAGCGACATATGGGCCGCGATAGCGAGGAAACCGATCCCGGCGATCACCGCCACGCCTGACGCCAGCCCGTCCAAGCCATCGATCAGGTTCATGGCGTTGCAGCCCCCGAGCACCATCGCGGCGATCATGATGGTTCCGATGATGTAATTGATCGTCGGCAAGGCGTCCCAACCAGCGATAGGCAGAGACGTCAGGCCGAAGATAGCCAAGGTGGTGCTGATCAACTGCGTACCGACGTTGTAATTCGCCAAAGCCGCGGCAGCAAAGAGCTGACCGCCGACCTTGACGCGTGGACTGATGCTGTAGGCATCATCGAACACACCGGTCAGGGTAATCGCACCGGCCCCGAGCATGATGCTCAGCAGCGGGTTGTCACGGTTCAACTGCAGCGCCATGGCATCGGGGACGATGTAGTATGCGGTTCCGATTGCGATCAACCACCCGAGGAAGATCGCCACGCCGCCGAGATAAGCAACCGGCTCGATGTGGTTCTTTCGTTTGAGATCGGGCAGGTCGACGATGCCGTTACGGATCGCCAGCATGCGCATTAAAGGTGTCGCGATGATTGCCACGAAGAAGGCTACGAAAAACACCCCCATGTAAGGCGCGATCGCGTGCGTCAGGGAAGCGGGCGCTTCGACAACGGCGTCTGCTGCTTGAGTCGTCGCTTGGGTTTCCACTTGTGCAAGGATGGTGCGGATCATGGCTCGTCACCCCCTGCCGATGCCGTGATGGACGAAGAAGCCCGGCGTTTCATCTCAATCAATTCGGTCAGGGTCTGCTCAAGAGTAATCGTCGGCGTAAAACCAATCGCCTGTTTGATCCGGGTGACATCGGGCAAACGGTGCGGCGGGTCTTCAAAGTCCGGGCCGTAGACCGCTTCATAGGGAATGTGTGTGACGGTGGAATCCGAGCCGGCCAGTCGGATGACCATGTCCGCCAATTCATTGATCGTCACGCGGTGTTCCGAACCGACGTTGAATACTCGGCCGTAGCAATCATCACGGTTCATCAGTTCGGTCAGGGCGCGCGTCACATCGCGAACATCGCAGAACGCGCGGGTCTGCGTGCCGTCGCCGTAGACTTCGATGGGCTGATTGGAAATCGCCTTGTCCACAAACCGAGGGACCACCATGCCATAGTGCCCGACCTGCCTTGGCCCGATGGTGTTGAAGAGCCTGACGACGATCGACCGGAGGCCGAAGCGACGGTGCATGTCGATAGCCAGGTGCTCGTCGACGGCCTTGGTCAGGCCGTAGGCCCAGCGCGACGCGGTGGTCGGGCCGTACACCAGTTCCATATCTTCGCGCAACGGAAGCACGGGACACTTGCCGTAGACCTCACTGGAAGATGTAATCAGCACAGCGACGTCATGTCGACGTGCGGCGTCGAGGACGGCGGCGGTCTGTTCGACGTTATTGTGGACCATCGCGGCCGGATCTTCCACGACCCGCTGGACGCCGACGGCGGCGGCGAGGTGATAAACGTGCGTCACGCCCCGCCATATCGCATCATCGGCGACTGCTTTACAGGCGTCGGACTCGAGAAACCGGCAACGATCATCGAGCAGGTGGTTGATGTTTTCAATCCGACCGGTTGACAGGTTATCGATGATCAGTACGTCATCGCCGCGCTGCTTAAGCCGTTCGGCCAGATGCGAGCCGATGAATCCAGCACCGCCGGTGATGATCGCCTTACCCGTCAAGGGATGTCTTCCATCGGATGATACCTGACGCTCGGGTTTGCATGTTGCCGGCGTCTACTCTTTGTCCACAGTCTCAGCCAGTTCGAGTTCGCTGCGACGCTCACCACCACGTCCCCGGCCGTTGCTGGCCGTACCGTTCTCACGATAGCGGTAGAACTCGCGGAAGGTGTCACGGAAGTAACCACCCACGTTGGCTTGCACGGCATTAAGGATGATCCCGAGCAGGTCGGCACGGTGACCGTCGAGCTGGGCGGTCATCCGGTCGATCATGCCGCGTTTGTCGGTTCCGGCCCGGACAACCGTCGCGATGGCGTCGACCTGCTTGGCCAGCAGTTGGCATTCGCTGGACAGCAGCGCCGGCGGAGCGTCGATGAGAACCAGGTCAAACCGAGATTCCAGTTCCGCCAACAGAGAACGGAACCGGGGGGATTCCAGCAGTTCGGGCGGGGCGTCGCCGGCCCGGCCGGTCGGCAGGACAGCGATGTCCGGGTCGTGGACAGTGATCAGCATATCGTCCAGCGAAGCGCCGTAGTGGAGGATGTCCACCATGCCACGATCGTTGTCCGCATCGACAAACTGGTGCTGGGTCGGCCGACGGAAGTTGGCATCGACGATGGCGACCTTGCGACCGTTGTAGGCGAGGCTGGTGGCGAGGTTGTGCGTGATGCTCGAGGTCCCGGAGCCGGGCTGGGCGGAAGCCAACAGCAGCGTCTTGTATCCGCGCCGGTCCATCTTGCCGAGGATCGCGGTGCGCACCTGCCGGAACGCCTCGGCGAGCAGACCCGTGGGGTACTTCTCGACGACCCGCTCCACCGCGCTGGGCCCGGAAGGGTCTTCGTCGGCGTGTGGGATCAACCCGAGCAGCTCCGCTTCCTTAAGAAGCTTCACGTCGGCCGGGCTCTTGATGCTCTGATCCATCAGCTCCCGCAGGAAGATGATCCCGCAGGTGATCATCAGGCTCAGCAACGTGATCCCGGGCACGATGATCTTGACATC
>CAZJCN010000222.1:2997-4749 GCA_964544195.1 uncultured Phycisphaeraceae bacterium
ACGGACAGGATCTCGCTGGCGCTGGGCGGTCCTCCCTGAGACTGTTTTTCCAAGGCCGCGTCGTAGGCTTTTTCAAACTCGCGCAGCTCTTTCATCAGCTCGCCACGCTCGACGATGTATTGCTGGCGGACGAGCGCCGCTTCATCCAGACGAGCGTCGAGGTTGGTCAGGTCGTGTTCACGCGTAAAGTCTTCGATCTGCCGGGTCAGATTGTTGATGTCCTGATCGATCCGGTTCAGCTCGTTGACCAGCGATCGTCGCTGGCTGCCGACCTTGTTATCGGTGTCGGCCTCGATACGACGCAGATAGACGTCGACGATCGCCTGCGCGATCTTCTGGCAGTCCTCCTTGATGGGAGTAGTCACGGTCAGACTAATCAGCTGCGTGCCGCGCAGCATACTGACCGCCAGGTGGTCTTCCAACAGGTCTTCCCGTGCTTTGTTGAAGTCGGGCTGGCCGTTTTCATTGACATACTGAGCAAACCACTGGCTGTTACGGACGGTAGCGGTGTTCAGGGCCTGGGTGATGATGGGTTCGGACTGAATCTTGTAGACTTCCGACTGGATGTAGGTTTCCAGGGCCTGTGTATTAACACGAGAAATCTCAGCGGTTCCGACCTGTTCCGGGTCGAGCACGCCTTCGGACACGCGCAGCTGCGCGCTGGAGGCATACCGGGGCATGGTCTGGTTCAACAGGAACCAGATCCCGACACCCAAAACGATGCCGACCAGACCGACGACGATCAGCAGGCGCATGTGCTGCCGCAGCACACGAACGGGATCAATGGGCTTGAACCGGCTCGCGGCAGCGGGGGCCGGGCCGGGCGGCACGGGAAGCGTAGGCAGGTGTTGGGTACTCATGGCGTAACGTTCGCCTCCGTTAATTCATCGGACTGTTCCAACAGCTCACGAGCCCGTTGGAGGATCAGGGTATCGTTATTCTGCTCGGCGAGATCGACGGCCATCTGAAGATGGCGTTGGGCCTCGACCCGATAACCTTCCTGCAGCAACAGCTCCGCCAGGTGCAGGTGGTTGGCGGCCAGATCTTCCGCTTCGATGCTGGCTTCGAGATGCCGGCGGGCCTCGTCGAGCTGTCCAAGCTTGAACTGGATCCAGCCGAGCGTATCGAGAATCTGGGCATTACCGGGCTGTTGTTCATTGGCCCGTTCCGCCAGCGGCAGCGCTTCGGCCGGACGGTTCAGGTCTTCCGCCAACAGGTAGGCCATGTTGTTCAAAATCGACACGTTGTTCGGCATGGATTCAAGCGAACGCTGGTAGTAGACCAGTGCTTCGCTGGGCTTACCGAGTTGATGCAGAGCGGGTCCCAGCGTCAGGTCCAGCACCCGTCGTTCGTTTACGGCCTCAGCCGAGAGAGTCGGCTCCAATGCGGTGAGTCGGTCGACCGCGTCCTGAATCCGCCTGTCGGCGATTTCAAGACGGGCCAGTGCAAGTTCAATCCAAGCCCGGTTCGGCACCGCGGCGAGCCCCTGCAGCAATGACGCGGTCTGCTCAAAAGCAAAATCTTCCCGGATCTGAGCCGCCACGCTGATGAACTGATCAACGTTCGAACAACGCTCCGCTGCACGTGAGAAGACCTGCGTAGCTTCATCGGTTCGCCCTTGTGCATACAAGGCGCGACCCATGACGGCCTGAAGCAGCGGCTGGGCATTTACCAGATCGGCATTGTCACGGAGTAACTGCTGGGCATCGGCGGCCTTGCCGTTTTCGATCTGGATAGTCGCCACCCGCATCA
>CAZJCN010000223.1:0-4737 GCA_964544195.1 uncultured Phycisphaeraceae bacterium
CGAGTGTCTGCTTGTGTTCACGCAGCTTGTTGCCGAAGCGACGGACCAGCTCCCCTCGAACCGGTGCCGGCACACTGCGCCAGGTCCGGAACGCCTGTTCTGCGATGTCAATAGCTGTGTTCGTGTCTTCCACGCTGGCGAGGGTGACGGAACCGAGTTTTCGCCCATCGATCGGGCTGTGGACATCCAGTGACGGCCCCCCTGCCGGCGGGTTCTGCCCGGCGACAGCCAGCCCGGACATGGATTCGGTCAGTCCAAGTTTCGGAAAAAACTCACTCGGTTGCATGTCGGCCCTCACAGGTGGTTGTAAACGGTCACTCAGGTGTGACACCTGAATCTGACCGCGAGAAACCAGTCAATGCAGTAACATCAGATATAAACTGCACTTCAAGAATTATATAACACAACTGGTGTTTACGCCAAGAGCCTGGTTCCGTGGCTTTTTACGGATATAGCAGGTATGGCTCTCGATCTTTCCGGAACTGCTCACATTGCTGCCGCCAGCGAGCGAACAGGCCGTCGAGGGGCGCATCTTCCAGCAACAGAATGCGAGGTTCATTCGAACCGGTGGCGCGATCAAAGGATTGGTCCCTGCTGCCGTCACCGAACATGTACCGACCACCCAACGCCTGAGCCAGTTTGAAGTTGATCTCGACCAGATTCACCTCGCGGTCAAGATCGAGGTGCACCTGCACGCCTTGACAGACTTCGCCCTTGAACCGGCTGTAGAACGGCTTGAACCAGACCGGGCGGAACGTCACGCCCAACGGCGCTCGGATTCCCGGAGGCAACCCGCCCCTTTTGCGGTACGCTTCGCCGGGGTTGTCCCAGTGATTGTTCAGTGCGTCCGCCAACGCGATACCATCCACGCTCGGAGCGCCGAATAATTCAAACGGCTGTGTGTAACCCACACCGATCGACACCGTGTTCAGTTCACCGACAATCCCGGTGGCAACGTAATATGCGCAGGTGTCCGCGTGGGGGATGTGCGGGCTGGTGATGACCCAACGCAGACCGGTGTCTTTCCACAACATATCTCTCCGCCAGCCCTGCATCGGGATCACGGTGAGTTTGTCAAAGGATGGCGCGTACCGGTCGCGCATCATCAGCGCCAGTTCGCCCATCGTCATGCCATGCACATACGGCACGGGGATGTGCGAGATGAAGGATTCGAAACCTTCCTCGACCATTCCGCCCTCGATGCGCTCGCCGCCGAGCGGATTGGGACGATCCAGCACAATAAACTCGATGTCCTGCTCGGCACACGCTTCCAGGCAAGCTCGCATGGTGCTGACATAGGTATAGCTTCGAGCACCGATGTCCTGAAGGTCGAACACCAGCGCATCGAGGCCGTCGAGCATGGCCCGGGTCGGTTTGCGATGCGACGCGTAGAGGGAATAGGCGGGGAGGCCTGTGCGTGGATCGATCCGATCGGCGATCCGATCACCCGCATACACATCCCCGAATACACCGTGCTCCGGTCCGAACAGCGCGACCAGTTGACACACCTTCGATTCATGAAGCCGGTTGACCGTTGAAACCAGTCGGCTGTCCACGCTGGCCGGGTGTGCCACCAGCCCTACCCGCTTACCACGCAGCGGCTCGAAGTTGTCACGGATCAACACGTCAATGCCCAACTGAACCGGCTGAGCCACGGCCGACGTGGTTATCAGAAGCCAGATCAGCAGTCCCCAACTCCACCACCCCATCCACCGACCCGATGTTACTGGCGTTTTGAACATGATGGCTCCTCCGGATAGCAAACGAAAGGCTCATGGCACCATACAGCTTACCGCACTCCCCAGCCATGCGGTATGATGCGCCCATGCTTGAAACTCAGACAACGATCCCGGTCCCCGTCATGCGTTTGCCCGGTAATGAGGATGTCCCCCTGCCGGATTACCAGACCGAACACGCCGCCGGCATGGACCTGCACGCCGCGGTCAAAGACACGGTAACGATCCCTCCCGGTGAGATCCGTCTGATCCCCTGTGGCTTTGCGATGGCGGTGCCTGTCGGGTACGAAGCGCAGGTCCGCCCACGGTCCGGGCTGGCGATGAAGTTCGGGATCTCCATGCCCAATGCGCCCGGCACGATCGACGCGGATTATCGCGGTGAAGTCAAGGTGCCGTTGGTTAATCACGGTAAAGACCCTTTTGAAGTCACGCGATCCATGCGCATCGCTCAGATGATCATCAAGCCCGTGCCTCGAACACAGTGGGTCACCGTGGACCAACTGCCCCCTACCGAACGTGGCGAAGGGGGCTTCGGGCACACCGGTCGTTAACTGTTTGTACCATTATTGCTGTTTTTATACTACCCCCGATACCTGCACGCTGATAATAATTTCTACCCAATACGATTGAATACTTCACACGCACGCCACGCATGTCTTTCCGAAAGGTGAACTGTTGGAAGTAATCTACGCCTTGGATCTTGCCAATCCATTGGCTTCGTTGAAACGCCGACACCCCCGCCTGTTCATCAGAGATGAGCATGAGTTGGACCGTGTGCGTAGGGTGATTGAACACGACCCGCATGCAAAGCACTGGTATCACAGCCTTTTTAAACAAGCCCGATCCATCCTGAATGAACCGGTGGCCCGTTATCACATCCCGGACGGCCTACGACTGTTGAATGAAAGCAAACGCGTCAGCCGACGGGTGATGACTCTGGGGCTGTTGCATCTGATCCGTCCCGATCAGCGGTACGTCGATCGTATCCGGACCGACGTAGAAGCCGCTGCCGCCTTCCCGGATTGGAATGCAAAAAGGCATTTTCTGGACACCGGGGAGATGGCGTTGGCGCTCGCGGTCGCTTACGACTGGCTGTTCCATGACTGGACCGAACAGCAGCGCACCACGATCCTCGATGCTTTGATCCGTCACGCCATCCGTCCAGGGCTGGACGCCTATGAGCGAGGTGTTTGGTGGACGACCACCCATATCAATTGGAATCAAGTCTGTAACGCGGGATTGATTGCCGCGGCGTTGTGCGTTGCGGATCATGATATGGATCTGGCTGAGCAGATACTGCAACGATGTCTCGCGGCACTGCCCCGTTCCATGAAGCGCTATGTCCCCGATGGAGGGTATGAAGAAGGCCCCTGCTACTGGGAGTATGGCACCACGTTCAACGTCTACGCCTTGGCGATGCTTGAATCGGCGCTCGGTCATGATTTCGGTCTGGGGGATATCCCGGGGTTCGACCGCACCGGAGCATTTCCGATCCAGATGACCGGGCCGACGGGCAAGCTGTTCAACTTCTCCGATGCTGAGGAAAAACCGGTCTACACACCGGCGATGTTTTACCTGGCTCGGCGTTATCAGCGACCGACGTTTGCCCACTACGCCATCCGACGCAACACCGCACATCCCCTGAACCTGCTCTGGTACGACCCCCAACTTCTGGAGCAACACGACGCTCCACTTCCACTGGCTCAGCTTTATGAAAACGACGGCATTGTGTCGATGCGATCCGCGTTTGACGATCCTGATGCGCTATACGTCGCAGCCAAGGGCGGTCGGATCGATGTCGGGCACGGCCAAATGGATTTAGGGTCTTTCGTTCTGGATGCCGAAGGCGTGCGATGGGTGATCGACTTGGGGCGTGACGACTATAACCTGCCCGGTTATTTCGTCGCACACCCCGACGGACCGCGCTGGACTTACTACCGCAACCGTGCCGAAGGGCATAACACACTCGTCATCGACCCCGATGGCGGGCTGGATCAGCACTTGGACGCACCTGTGCCGGTCTCGTTGAATGAAGGTGAATTCATCGCCACACTTGAACTACATCAGGCCTATGGTCGGCCTGTCACTCAACGACTCCAACTGGATTGCGATCATAACCTTGTGCGAGTGATCGACACCCTTCACGAATCAGGCGAACCATACCGGGATGTATGGTGGTTCGCACACACCATGGCGCAGGTGGAGCTGATCGATCAGGGACGATCCGCACTGCTGACGCAACAGGACAAGCGATTGCATGTGGAAGTTCGTCAACCCCGGGATGCCAGACTGCAGATCACGGAGGCCCGCCCCCTGCCCGTTTCACCCGACCCGCCCGGCCAGAATCCCAACAACGGCGCGACCATCCAGAACCCTGCGGATCACGGCTGGACGAAACAAGGCGAACTGCCAATCTTCGGTGAACCCGACCCCTCAAGAGCCGTGCGCAAACTCGCGATCCACTTGACGGACAGACGATCGTGTCAGATCGAGGTTGTGTTTCAGGTAGTCAAGTAAACTAAAAATAATAACAAATAATTGATAGTTCGTGCGGGTGAATAACCATCATCCCATGTACACAATGGCCTGTATTTCGTCTTGCATCGACGACACGCATGTCATCGACGATAGATCTAAGCGGATTGACGAACGGCCTGCGACACGGGTAGCAACAGGTAAAACGTTGTGCCCTTGTTCGGGGTGCTGTCATAGCCGATCTCCCCCCCCGCCTGTTCAACCAATTCGCGACACACACTTAAGCCCAACCCGGTCCCGCGATCCGTGGATGCTGTCTGTGTGTGCTTTTGCGATGAAACGCTCTTATCGTCGGCAGGCGATTTCGTCACGAACGGTTCAAAGATCCGGTCGGCGATCTCGGACGGCACCCCCCTGCCCGTGTCCGACACTTCCAGCCGAAGACGACCCCGTTCATGGAAAGATCGCACCGTCAGCGTCCCCCCTCGCCCTGCCATCGCTTTTCGAGCGTTGAGGATCAGGTTGA
>CAZJCN010000224.1:0-4717 GCA_964544195.1 uncultured Phycisphaeraceae bacterium
TGATCGAACAGTTCGCTTCGGGACGGTTGGAGATCCAGCAGTTCCCGGTGTCCGGTTCCGCCAAGGCGGTCGGTCAGCCGTTGGCGTCGTTGAAGCTGCCGGCCTCATCCCGCCTGGCGGTAATCGAACGGCAGGGCAAGGCTTTCCTACCCACCGGTCAGACCGTCATCGAGCCGGGCGATATCGTGACCCTCATTGGTGAGAGTGACGAGTTCGACTCGGCTCGCAAGCTGTTCGATACCGAGTCCGGCGGGAACCTGAAAGTCATCATCCTCGGCGGCTCGTCGCAGACGGTCTGGGTCTGCCGAGTGTTGAAGGATCGCGGGTTTTCGATCCGTGTCTTTGAAGACGACGCCGGGCGCGCCCAGGAGCTGGCGGAGAAGCTGCCGTGGTGCACGATCCTGGATGCCGATGCGGTCAACACCGATGCGTTGAAAGATGAGCGGGTGGATCAGGCGGACGCGTTTTTGGCACTGACCCTGGATGAGGAACAGAACATCCTCGCGGCGGCGCGAGCCAAGAGCATGGGGGTGAAGAACGCGGTGGCGCTGCTGCTTCGGCCGACGTACCAGCACCTGCTTCAACACATCGGGATCGATAAGTCGTTCAGCCCGCGCAGCACCGCGGTGACCGAGATGCTCCGTCTGATGGAGGCCGGCCCGGTCAAGCGGCTGGCGACGTTGGCCGAGGGGATCGCGGAGGTGTACGAGCTGACGGTTCCGGTCGGGACGAAGAAGAACGTCAACCTGCCGTTGAAGGAGATGGTGTTGCCCACCAACACCCTGTTCGCTGCGGTTCAGCGTGAGGATGAGGTGTTTGTGCCCGGCGGGGACAGCGTGATCCTGCCGGGCGATACCGTGATCGCGATCGCGCCGGAAGCCGCGAGGAAAGCGTTGCGTAAGCTGTTCAACGGCCGGTAGAACCTGATCGCGTGGCCATGTTGCGTTTCGAGATTCAGCCGATTACACCGTCATCATGAATTACCGCTACGTCATCCGCGAACTGGGCCTGGTGATGCTGGTGCTGTGCCTGTGCATGGTGGCGGTGATGGGTTTTGCCGGGGCGAACTGGGCGGGGGGCAACACGGACGAGCGTGTGGCGACTCTCTCTATGCTGATGGGTGCTGCGATCGGCGCTATTCTGGGGCTTTTTAGCTGGCTGTTTGGGAGTCGAAGCGAAGAAGAATACCTTGGTAGGCGGGAAGCGATGTTGCTTGTCGCGATCAGTTGGATGCTCGCTGCGTTAGTGGCCTGCCTGCCGTATTACCTATGGGCTTGGATCGAGCATGGTGCGGGCGCCAGCCATCCGTTTACATCATTCATTTCGTGTTTTTTCGAGTCGATGAGTGGCCTGACAACGACGGGTGCGACCATCCTGGATGACGTGGATTCGATCCCCAAGAGTTTGCTTTTGTGGCGAGCAACGACCCACTGGTTGGGGGGACTGGGGATTGTGGTGTTGTTCGTCGCCATCCTGCCGTCGTTAGGCGCGGGGGGCAAAAAACTGTTTAACGCGGAGGTTCCCGGCCCGCAGCAGCAGGGGGTTCGGCCACGCATCCGAGAGACGGCCCGGGTGCTGTGGCTGATCTACTTGCTTCTGACGGTCGTGCAGACCGTGTCGTTGCGTCTGGCCGGGATGGACTGGTTTGACGCGGTCTGTCACACGTTCGCCACACTCGCCACCGGCGGGTTCAGCACACACAACGCCAGTATCGGTCAGTATGACAGTTGGGCGATCGAGTCGATTACTTGTTTATTCATGATCATTGCGGGGATCAATTTCGGTCTGTACTACAATGTTGCCCGGGGGCGGTGGAAACAGGCGATCACTGATCCACAGATGATTGTGTATCTTGCGATGCTGGCGGTATCGATCGCCGTGATCGCATGGTGTTTATACGGCCACACCATCACACTCATGAACGGACAGCAGCGGGAGGTCTCGCTGATGGGTGCGGTCCGTTATAGTGCCTTTCAGGTGGGGTCGATTCACAGCGATTGCGGGTTTGCCACGGCGGACTATGACCAGTGGGGTTATCTCCCGAAGACGGTCCTTATGCTGGGCATGTTTTTCGGAGGCTGCGCAGGTTCGACCAGCGGCGGGCTGAAGATCAGCCGGGTGATTGTGTTGTTCAAGTTATTGGTTGCCGATGTCGAACGGGCTTTTCGTCCCAACGTGGTCCGCTCGATACGCGTGGGGAAGGAAGTGATCGAGCCCTCTGAACGTCAATCGGTCCTGATGTACACGGTTCTGACATTGGTCGTACTCGGGGTAGCCACGATCGCGATGCGCTTGATCGAAGGTGAGGGGGGGCTGAGCCTTACGGAATCCGCCTCGGGTGTGCTGGCTTGTTTTACGAATTGCGGGCCGGGGCTTGGCATCCTTGGGCCGACCGGGAATTTCGGGGTACTCAGCCTGCCAAGTCAGGCTTTGCTCTGTCTTGTCATGGTGCTTGGCAGGCTGGAAATCTATGCCATGCTGGCGCTCATGCACCCGACTTTTTGGTTAGCCGACTGATTCACGGAATAACCGATACTTAATCCATCCCCATGAATTACCGCTACGTCATCCGCGAACTGGGCCTGGTGATGCTGGTGCTGTGCCTGTGCATGGTCGCGGTGTTGGGTTTTGCCGGGGCGAACTGGGCGGGAGGGGACTCGGAGGAACGGGTGGCGGTGCTCTCACTGGTGATGAGCGCCGTGGTGGGGGCGGTGCTGGGGATGTTCAGTTTTCTGTTCGGCAACCGCAGCGGGTTGGATTACCTCGGCCGACGCGAGGCGCTGTTACTGGTGGCGCTGAGCTGGCTGATCGGCGCCGGGGTGGCCGGTTTGCCGTATTACATATGGGCGTGGGCGGAAAGTTCGATTCTCGAAGCGGGGCACCCGTTCGCGTCTTTCGTCGCTTGTTATTTCGAGTCAATGAGCGGGCTGACAACCACGGGGGCGACGGTGCTCAGCGACGTGGACTCGATCCCCCATAGCCTGCTGCTTTGGCGGGCCACCACCCACTGGATGGGGGGCTTGGGGATCGTGGTGTTGTTCGTCGCGGTGCTACCCACGCTCGGCGTCGGCGGGAAGAAGCTGTTTCAGGTCGAGGCGACCGGGCCGCAACAGCAGGGCGTCCGCCCGCGGATCCGTGAAACAGCCCGTGTGTTGTGGCTGATCTACCTGCTGCTGACGGTCGTGCAGACCGTGTCGTTGCGCCTGGCGGGGATGAGCTGGTTTGAGGCGGTCTGTCACACGTTCGCCACCCTCGCCACGGGCGGTTTCAGCACGCACAACGCCAGCATCGGCGCGTTCGACTCCTGGGCGGTCGATCTGATCACGATCGTGTTCATGATTCTGGCGGGAGTGAACTTCGGGCTGTATTACCAACTGGCCCGGCGCCGGTTCAAGAACGTCTGGCGTGACCCGGAGCTTCGGCTGTACCTGGGCATCCTCCTCACCGCGACGGTCGTGATCGCTTTCAGTATCTACGGCAAGACCAGCACGCTGATGGACGGCAACACCACTCGCCAGCTCGATGCCGCCGAGGCCATCCGTCAGAGCGCGTTTCAAGTGGTATCCATCCAGACGACCACGGGGTTTTCCACCGCGGACTTCAGCCAGTGGGGTTTTCTGCCGCAGGCGGTGTTGGTGACGCTCATGTTCGTCGGGGGGTCGGCCGGTTCGACCGGAGGCGGGATCAAGGTGATCCGTATTCTGGTGGCCGGGAAGGTGTTGTTTGCGGAGCTGGAGCGCGTGTTTCGCCCGGCTGTGGTTCGGACCACGCGGGTGGGGACGGGGGTGGTCGATCCGGACATGAAGCTGGCGGTGCTGGTGTATATCCTGCTGGTGCTGCTTTTGTTCCTGCTGGGGGCGGTGGTGTTGATGCTGCTGGAACCAGCTGGGAGCATTGATTTCACGACGGCGGCGACAGCGAGCGCAGCGACGCTGAACAACATCGGCCCGGGCTTGGCGAAGGTCGGCGCGACGCAGAATTACGGCTTTTTCTCCGCTCCGAGCAAGCTGTTTCTGAGCCTGTTGATGGTGCTGGGTCGGCTGGAGCTTTATGCCATTCTGGTCATGATTCGACCGAGTTTCTGGGTCAGCGACTGACCGGCTTGACCTGTCCGGCAAAGTGGCGAACAATACCCACCGTCAGCCGATACGGCCCCACACGGCCGGGCCATGGTTAACTGCAGGAATGACAAGCTTATGCCAATACCCGATGAAGATATCGTTGTTGTAGACCTGCCCCCGCTGAGTCCGGCGCAAGCGTTTTACCTGCCGGAGGTCTTCAAGGGGCTGGGCACCACGATCCGGCACATGGCCAA
Organism: uncultured Phycisphaeraceae bacterium; assembly: GCA_964544195.1. Taxonomy (GTDB): domain Bacteria; phylum Planctomycetota; class Phycisphaerae; order Phycisphaerales; family Phycisphaeraceae; genus CAZJCN01. The sequence continues at coordinate 4,316 of CAZJCN010000224.1, forward strand.
GGCCGTCGCCCGAGGCAAGGGCAACCTGACCATGTGCTACCCCGAAGAACGCCGGGAGCAGTTGCCGATCGAGAAGGGCGGCTTGTACCCCGGCAACTTTCGTGGCGTGCACCGGCTGAACCGCGACGAGCAGGGCCGGGTTCGCTGCGTTGCCTGCTTCATGTGTTCCACCGCATGTCCGGCCCATTGCATACATATTGAAGCGGCAGAAGCCCCGTGGGATGATCGCGAAAAATACCCCGCCAAGTTTGAGCTTGACGAACTGCGTTGCATCTACTGCGGCATGTGTGAGGAAGCCTGCCCGGTTGACGCGATCGAGCTGACGCCGACCTATGACATCGTCGGCTTGTCCCGGCAGGAGATGATCTTTGACAAGCAGAAACTCCTGGCGGTCTATGACGC
>CAZJCN010000225.1:0-4711 GCA_964544195.1 uncultured Phycisphaeraceae bacterium
GGATATTCGCCGATTTCTCGAATGGGCGGCAGTCAATAATGAATTCATGTGCAACACGGTTGTTTGGGCCGGTATAGAGCACGTCGTAATGCCCGCGCAGCCGGGTAGCCATGTAATTGGCGTTCAAGATAGCAACTTCGGTGGCACGTTTTAATCCTTCTGCTCCCATCATGGAGATATACATCCAGGAGATCGGGAGGATGGACGGGCTACCATAAGGCGCGGCACTGACGGGCATCTCGCCGTCGATCGGGTCGCCGGGCAGAAATGGAGCGAGTGTGTCATTACAGGCGATCGGCCCCATACCTGGACCGCCTCCACCGTGCGGGATACAGAAGGTTTTATGGAGATTCAGATGACATACGTCGGCACCGATATCGCCCGGTCGGCATAGCCCGACCTGTGCATTCATATTCGCCCCGTCCATGTAAACCATGCCTCCGTGGTCGTGCACGATTCGGCAGACTTCCCGAATCGTCGGCTCGAACACGCCATGGGTTGATGGATAGGTGACCATGAGTGCAGCCAACGATTGTTTGTGTTCACGGGCCACCAGACGCAGATGATCGACATCGATGTCGCCGTTGTCTCGGCATCTGACTCCCACGACACGCATACCCGCGATCACGGCAGATGCCGGATTGGTTCCATGGGCGCTCAACGGGATCAGGCAGACGTTACGATCCGATTGACCTCGCGACTGGTGATAACGCCGGATGGCCAGAAGGCCGGCGTATTCGCCCTGCGATCCGGCGTTGGGTTGCAGGGATACCGCTGAGAAGCCAGTGATTTCAGCCAGCCAGTTTTCCAGGTCGCGGAATAATTGATGGTAACCCTTGGCCTGATCTATCGGAGCATATGGGTGAATGTCCGTGAAGGCCGGCCAGGTGATCGGCAGCATCTCGCTTGCTGCGTTAAGCTTCATGGTGCATGATCCGAGCGGGATCATACTGTTAGCCAAGGTGATATCTTTTGTTGCCAGTCGTGTAGCGTAACGCAGGAACTCGTGTTCACTGTGGTACTGATTGAATACAGGATGCGAGAGTATGGCATCGGTGCGTTCAAATGGGCCGGGCGCCGAAGGACGGACCGGCGGTTCGGTGGATGCCTGTCCGCCGAATATCTCGAATAGATCTTCCAGTGTCTGTTTATCAGTCGTTTCATCGATGCTGATACAGATAGTGTTCGCATCAAGCTTTCGAAGGTTGATTCCACGTTGTCGTGCTTTCTCCAGGATGATCTCTGGTTCAGAGACCGAAATACGAACCGTATCAAAAAATGGGGCATTGCTTATCCGATGGCCGAGTTGTTTCAGTCCATGTGCGAGTGTCAGAGCACGGTTGTGGATGTTTTCCGCGATGCTCTTTAAACCCTTGGGTCCGTGATAGACCGCGTACATCCCTGCGACCACAGCCAGCAGGACCTGTGCAGTACAGATATTGCTTGTCGCTCGATCACGCTTGATGTGTTGTTCGCGGGTCTGGATCGCCAGTCGATAAGCCGGCCTGCCATGGGCATCTTTGGAGACACCCACAATCCGTCCGGGCATCTTGCGCGCGTATTGGGTATGAGTGGCCATGTACGCGGCGTGCGGCCCGCCATAGCCCATCGGGACACCGAAACGTTGTGTGCTGCCGATGGCGATATCAGCCCCCCATTGTCCCGGCGGCTTGAGAATGACCAGTGACAGAATGTCACACGCGGCAACAAACAGCGCCCCGGACTCATGGACCCGTTGAGCCAGCGGGGCGTAATCGACCAGTCGGCCATCGGTAGTCGGGTACTGAACCATTACGCCGCATGCTGATTCGAGTGCTAGCGAGGTTACATTCTGTTCTGGCTTGAAATGTTGCACCTTAATCCCCATGGTATGCGCGCGTGTTTTTACGACTGCAATCGTTTGCGGGTCACAATCTTCAGCCACGAGGAACACGGGGCGTTGGTGCCTTGCAATGGCGTAGCACATGGCCATCGCTTCGGCTGCGGCCGTAGCCTCGTCCAGTAAGGATGCGTTGGCGAGTGGCAGGCCGGTCAGGTCCGACACCATGGTTTGAAAGTTGAGTAAAGCTTCAAGTCGACCTTGGCTTATCTCCGCCTGGTAAGGGGTATAAGCGGTGTACCAGAGAGGATTTTCAAGGATATGTCGCCGGATCGGGGCCGGGGTGATCGTGCCGTGGTACCCCATCCCGATCAGGTTACGCATCGGCTGGTTCTGATCCGCGATCTGGCGCAGTTTTTCAAGTGCATCGTGCTCGCTGATGCCGGCAGGCAGGTTCAGAGCCCGACCGAGGCGTATATCATTTGGGACAGTCTGGTCGATTAATTCGTCAAGGGACCGGCACCCGATCTGAGCCAGCATGTTCCGCTGCTCGTCCTCGCTTGGTCCCAAATGGCGGTGAACGAAGCTGTGACGGGTGTTTTGATGAGTTGATTGCTCGGTAGTGATCATGGCGGGCAGTCTAGACGCCGATTTGCGGATCGGCAACGGCGGACGGCTTCACCTCGGAAGTCAGTCGGGCTAAGCTAACAACATGTCTTCAACTAATGCCAAGCTGTCACAGGTTTTCCAACGCATGGCGGATGTGTTGGAAGTTTTAGGTGAAAACCGGTTCAAGGTTCTGGCGTTTCAGAAAGCCGCCCGCGCGCTTGGTGAGTTGACTGAGGATGTGTCCCAGATGGACCCGCAAGCCTTACGCTCGATCGAGGGGATCGGCAAAGGCATGGCGGACAGGATTGAACAGTTTATCAAAACCGGGGCTTTGACTGAGGCGGTGGATCTGTTCGAGCAGGTGCCCCCCGGGGTGGTGAAGCTGCTAGATGTCCCGGGGCTTGGCCCCAAAACAGTTTCGCAGCTGTGGCGGCAGGCCGGTATTGACAGCCTTGAATCACTCTCGAAAGCCTTAGAGACAGGCGAGCTGGAAAAGCTTAAGGGTTTCGGCAAAAAAAAGATCGAAAACATCAAGAAAAACCTCGCTTTTGCTCAGCAGGCTGGGAAACGAGTTCGCATTGGGAAAGCCCTGCCGTTGGCGCGTTGGTTTATCGATGAGTTACGCAAACTCAAACCGGTTCGGCAGATCGACTATGCCGGGAGCTTGCGTCGCGGTAAAGAAACCATTGGCGATCTTGATCTGCTTGTAGCAGCCAAAGCGGAGGATGCGGCCGCCGTTATGGACGCCTTTGTCGGGTTGGATGTGGTTAATGACGTGCTGGCCCGTGGGGATACGAAGTGTTCGGTTCGTACCGACGAGTCTGCCGGCAGGATGCAGGTCGATCTGCGTATCGTTCCGGAATCAAGTTACGGCGCTGCGTTGATGTATTTTACGGGCAGTAAAGAACATAACGTTCGATTACGAGAGCGCGCGATTGCGATGGGTCTGAAGCTCAACGAGTGGGGCCTGTTCAAGCAGAGGCAGGATAAAGCCTTGGCTGGTCGGACTGAGCGGGAGGTGTATGAGGCGCTTGGGTTGGACTGGATACCCCCGGAACTACGTGAAGACCGTGGGGAAATTGCCTTGGCGGAGCGCCATGAGCTACCCGACTTACTCGACATCGGTGACATCAAAGCTGATCTTCACATGCATACCACCGCCAGTGATGGCATATGGACCATCGAGCACCTTGCTCTGGCGGCTGCCGGGCGGGGTTACCACACGGTTGCGGTGACGGACCACTCAAAGAGTCAGTTCCAGGCCAATGGACTGGACGAGTCTCGCCTTGAAAAACACATTGAGACGATTCGTGCGGTGGCAGAAAAGCTAAAAGACACAATCACAGTTCTGTCGGGAAGTGAGGTCGACATCCTTTCCGACGGCCGATTGGATTATCCTGACAGCTTGCTCAAACATCTGGATATCGTTGTAGCCTCGCCTCATGCAGCCTTGAGCCAGGATCCACAAAAGTGTACGAAACGCCTGCTCAAGGCAATCGACAATCCCTATGTCACGATCATCGGCCACCCCACCGGCCGGCTGATTGGTCGCAGAGAGGGCTTGAGCCCGGATATGCCTGCTCTGTTCAAAGCTGCAGCATCCAGGGGGATTGCCATGGAAATCAACGCCAACAGTTGGCGGTTAGACCTGCGAGACATCCATGCACGCGCCGCAATCGAAGCGGGTGTCAAGCTTTCGGTCAATACCGATGCACACGGTGAGGCCGACCTTGATCAACTGCTTTACGGCGTCCTCACCGCCCGGCGGGCCGGGGTTACCAAGGCCGACGTGATTAACTGCATGACAACAAATCAGTTAGCGGACTGGTTAAAATCCATCCGTCCGTGATCCATTCATGACGAATCGGGATATAGCCTCAGGTCGGGCGCGGTTGTACCGTTTCCGACAGCTGCCCGATGACACTCTCAGCCAGTTTGGCATAATCCTGCGCACCGTGACAATCCGGTGCGTAATCAAAAATGCTTTGGCCGAAACTCGGGCTTTCAGCCAGTTTGATGTTTCGGCGTATTGGTGGATGGTAGATGACTGCGTCGGCCCAGGGCGCATCCGTGCCGCGCGCCTCACCAAGGAAATTATTCACGTCATTGATCACTTCACTGGCAAGGATTGTGTTGCCCTCGTGCATGCACAGCACAATACCCGCCACTTTCAGGTTCGGGTTGATCCCCTGACGCATCATGGAAATCGTCTCGAACAGCTTGCCCAATCCCTGAAGTGCCAGGAAATGGGCTTGCATGGGAACGATGACTTCGCTGGCCAAG
>CAZJCN010000226.1:0-4705 GCA_964544195.1 uncultured Phycisphaeraceae bacterium
CGACTCTGTGGCCGAGGCTGTCATTGATCACCTTGAAGCGATCGAAGTCGAAGAACAGGACCGCGAACTTGAATTCCGGATTAAGTTTGCCACGTTCGACAGCATCTTTCAGCCGTCGGTGGAACAGCTCTCTGTTGGGCAGATCGGTCAGCCGATCATGCTCAGCTATGTGTTTTAAGTCTTCCTGCGCTTTCTTGATCTCGGTGATATCCGCCAATGACCCGGAGACTCGAACCGCCCGGCCGGCCTGATCACGCGACACCGCACCCCGGCACAGCACCCACACGTAATGCCCCTCGGCGTGACGCATCCGCAGTTCCACCTCGAAGATTTCATCCTGCCCTGTCAGGTGTTCTTCCAACTCCTGCATGAAGGAGGCGACGTCGTCGGGATGGATTCGGGAGGTCCATTCATCCGGGGTGTTGCTGATGTCGATGTTTTCCAGCCCGAGCAGCTTTTTCCATTGGGGGGCGTAATACACTTCGTCGGTCAACAGGTTCCAGTCCCAGATTCCGTCACGAGACCCTTCCACCGCCAGTTTGAACCTTTGTTCGCTTTCGAGGGCTCGTTGCTCCTGCTGTTTGGTGTCGTGGATATCGATGTGGACGCCGATCATCTTCAAGGGATTGCCCTCGGCGTCCCGCTCAACAACTTCTCCGGCATCCCGGATCCACTTCCACGAGCCGTCCTTGGTTTTGAGGCGTTGTTCGCACTGATAGAACGTCGTCTTGCCCGCAAAGTGCTTCTGGACCTCGTCCATGGCTTTGGGCAGGTCGTCCGGGTGGCACAGGTCCTGCCAGGTTTCCAGCTTCATGGGCAGTTCGCCCGGCTCATAACCCAGCATGGTGTACCAGTAATCGCTGAAATACGTTCGGCCCGTGCGGATGTCCCACTCCCACAGCCCCTGCTTCGCGGCCAGCATCGCCATCTCGAGCCGGCGCTCGGCTTCCTTGATGGCGGTGATATCCGTCCGGATCGCCAGGTACCGATCGATCCGCCCCTGCTCGTTCTTCAGCGGCATGATAGTGGCTTCGACCCAGTAGTGACTGCCGTCCTTGGCTCGGTTTATGATTTCGCCGTGCCAGATTTCGCCTTTTGTGATAGTCAGCCAGAGGTCGCGGTAAAAAGTCTTGTCGTGTTCACTGCTTTTGAGAATGCGGTGGTTCTGTCCGATCAATTCTTCCCGCGTGTAGCCGCTCAGTTCGCAGAACTTATCGTTGGCATAGATGATATTACCGCGTATGTCGGCGATGCTGACGATGGCATGTTCGTCGAGCACTAGTTTTTGGTTCTTGAGCTCGATCAGAGCGGTTTCTCGTTCCTTGTCCATGGTGTGGATGACATTGGACAAGCGATGGCCGTAAATCAGGATCGCGATGACCATCATCACGATGAGGATCCCGATCACGGCTTCCAGCCGACTAAACATGTCAGCGGTTCGGCTCTGTTCCAGCATGTGCATCTTGATGATGCTGGCGATCTGGTCACGAACATCGGCCAGTGCACTGTTCAGGTCGGCGTAGCTGCGGTCGAAGGCGGCCATCATCGCGCCGGCTCTTTTGATTTCGTTTTGGCGAAAGCCATCAAAAATCGCGTCTGCCTGTTCTTTCATCCTGGTCCAGGCGGTGCGAGCGCGCTCGATCGGGCCCCGGAACGCTTCGTTGTGGGGAGGCAGGCAACAGGGATTCGTGGTCAGATCGGTCTCGAATGCATCAATGACATCGTGAAATTGTTGTGACTCGGTTCGGAATAATGTCTGTTGTCGAGCGGGCAGGTGATTCTCAAAGACATTGTTGCCAGCGACATTGGCGGACGAGGCAATGGAGGCTAACTCGGCTACACGGTCCATCCGTTCGGTCCAGACCGTATTGACCCGAACGGATTCGTGGTAGAGATTGGTCAGGTAATGATTGAGCCCCAGCCCCAAGCTGACCGCCAGAAGATCGAACGCAGCCAACGCGTAATAGATAAGATGCCATCGCGGCTTCTTTCTAGGGATCGGGTTTGAACAACGGTCAGTCATCGGCATCCCTGTGATGTCTAAAGACCTTTCTGGACGCCCCAGCCAGCTAAACGAGTTGATCTGTCCATGGCATACGCTTATGGGTATACATCGACCGAATAATCAGCGCGATTAATGACAGGATATGCCGCCCCCTGTTACGTTAATGTATGTTGCAAAGGGGCTTGAGGCGGATTTTGATGTAACGCTGTTTATCGCCGATCCGATAAAGATCCGTCGATGGATGACGGCACGGATCAGGATAATCTGAGGCGTGTCAGGGGCGAGGACGCGCTTTGTTCATGTCGAAGCTGACCGCAGGCCGCGGCGATGTCCCGGCCGCGACTGGCGCGGATGTGGCAGTTGACCCCGGCGGATCGAAGCAAGTGCTGGAAGTGTCGCACGTCGTTATCGGTCGGTCGACGGTACGGCAGCCCGGCCACCTCGTTGTAACGGATCAGGTTGACGTTGCTTCGAAGCTGCCTGGCCACCATGGCGAGTTCTCGGGCGTGTTCCGGTTGATCGTTCACACCACCGAGGAGAATGTACTCGAGCGTGATCTCCCGGCCGGTCTTGTCGAAGTAGTATCGTCCCGCGTCCATGAGCTGGCGGATCGTGACCGACTCGGCCCACGGGATCAGTTGACGTCGAAGCGCGTCATTCGGGGCGTGCAGGCTGATCGCCAGGGTGATCGGCAGGTCCACGCCGGCCAGTCGTCGGATCTGAGCCGGCAAACCGACCGTGCTGACCGTGACCCGTCGGGCGGAGATCCCCAGGCCCCAGTCAGCGGTGATCGCCTTAAGTGCCCGGGTGACTTGCGAGAAGTTTGACAGAGGTTCGCCCATCCCCATGAACACCACATGGCTGATCCGATCCACCCCGGGAAGACGACCAAGTTGCCAGACCTGCTGCACGATCTGCCCGGCGGTCAGGTTTCCGTCCAGCCCGCCCAGCCCCGAGGCACAGAACCGACAGCCGACCGGGCAGCCGATCTGGCTGGAGATGCAGGCCGTCCGCCGAGGGCTGCGCCCTTCCGCGGGGATCATGACACACTCGGTCTGTGTTTTGGGATTGGGTGTGACGGTGGTTGGTATGACCGGGAGTGGTTGTCGTGCGGTGTCTGCCGATTCGGGTTTACAGTCGGAATCACGAACACCCTGCCCGGCTGAAGGGGGCAGCGACCAGTCGATCAGCAGCTTCTGCGTGCCGTCTGTAGCCAACTGATGACGAAGAACGCCACCCAGGACAAAATCAATTTTCTCTGCCAGAAGTGCCCGTTCGGCCTGTGGCAGATTCGTCATTTGATTCGGGTCGGTCACGCCACGCTGGTAAACCCACGCCAGCACCTGTTTGGCCCGGTAGGCGGGCATCCCCCAGCCACGACACAACTCGGTCAGGCTGTCGGGAGACTGGTCAAAAATGTGAGGCCGGGAATCCATGGCGGGATTGTAGTCGCTTGGAGAACAATACTGGTTGGTATGGCGGAAATTTTAGGATGTTTTCAGATTACACTGTACCGATGGTCACCACACGAGAGCGACAGGTATTTGACCAACTGCTTGACGAAGCGATAACCGGGCTGCCGCCGCACATTTATGAACTTCTGGAGGAGGTGCCTTTGATCGTGGAGGACGAGCCGGACCCGGCGCTGCGGGATGAGGTGATGGGGGAGGAGGGGGGTGACTTGTGCGGGTTGCATTGGGGGGTGCCGTTGACCTGTCGGAGCGTGGAATCGACGCCCGATCTTCCGGACCGGATGATGCTGTTTCGCGGCCCGATTCTTCGCCTGTCAGGCTATCGTCATGCAGGGCCGGGCTTGAGTAGGCCGCGAGGGCTGGCGGAGCTGCGCAGACAGATCAAGATCACGCTCCTGCACGAGATCGGCCATCACTTCGGCCTGGATGAATCTCAGTTGGAGGCGTTGGGGTACGGCTGATGACGGTGGGGGTGGGGTTGCGTTATGATGCCTGCTTATGCTGAAACTGGCGACACTATTGGAAAATCCGGGCGAGCCGGAGGTCCAGACCCGCTACCGTGACCCGGCCGAGTTGAAGGCGTTGGGATACAACGGGCTGGTGGTCTATGAGAGCACCGCCTTGTCCGGGGTACGAAGTGTGGATGCGATTCCGGCCGACGAAGTCCGACGATGGGTTTCAGCCCGGGTCGATCGCATCTCCCAGGCGATCGAACGGGCGACGACAGTGGGACTGTCGGTGTACCTGTTTTACGATGCGCTGGTACTGCCCGAGCACGAGGTGAACAACAACGTCGGCGGACTGTGCTGCAAAGGGCGTCCGCAGATGGTGTGCCCCGCCAGTGAGCAGGCGATCGAATTGTCCGTCACGGCTTTGGATACCATGCTGGTACGTTGGCCGGAGATTGACGGGATCGTGCTTCGTTTCGGCGATAACGACGCCCAGCGTCTGCCGCATGTGGTCGGAAACGATATTTACACCCCTCACTGTCCTAGGTGCAGTCAGGTCGGCCGGGCCGAGCGATCACTCGCCCTCATTCGCCGGGTGCATGATCTTGTGGTGAACCGCCATGGCAAGCGATTGATCGTTCGGGCGTGGAATGTCAGGCCCAACGGCATGCACGATGTGCCGGAACTGGCTGCTCGCATCGCGGCAGACCTGCCGGGGGATACAGCGGATGACCGGCTCGTGCTGTCGTTCAAGTTCACGCAGACCGACTTCTGGAGAT
>CAZJCN010000227.1:0-4701 GCA_964544195.1 uncultured Phycisphaeraceae bacterium
CGGATGGCTTTGACCCATTCCTTATCATGGACCGCCATCTTGAACTGTACGCCGAGATTGTCGCGTTTCTTGCCGATCACGCCGCGGGCCACCTCGCGGAACGGCTCGGCCTCGCGCTCGGTCAGATACACGTCCAACTGCTTGAGCAGTTCCATGGCCCGGTCCACGTCGTCCTTCTGCGCCGCATTGAGGAACTCGCGTTCGAGCTGGTGCTTGTAAGCTTCCTGAGCCTGTCGGACGTATTCATCCAGCTTGGCGACGCGGGGGTGGTCGGGGTACAACCGCTTGATCTTCAGGGCGTCGGTCATGGCCTGCCTGAAGTCGTGAGCAGCGATAATCTGGTCCAGCCGCTGAAGCAGGACATTGACACGCGCGTCGATCTCGTGGCTGCGCGCCGCCATGATCTGTTCGCGGAACTCCTCGGCCTCCTCGCGGTAGCCGAAGGTCTGGCTCATTTCCTGCACCAGCACCATCGCCGCGTCAAAGTCTTTCTTGGCGATGTCGTCCCGGATCGCTTCACGCAGGGCGTTGACATCCTCCTGGCGGTAGGCGATGCGCTTGGCGGTGTCACTGAGCAACAAACGGTCGGAGATGATCTGCAACTGGGTCAGGATGTCGGTGTTTGTCGGGCCGTCGTCATCCTGTGGCACGCCGCGAGCCGCCCGGCCGTAGACCCCGCATCGCACCGCTCCCGCGATCAGGGCGAACACGCTGGCCATCCCCAGCAGGATGCTGAAAAAGTACACGCCGTATTTCGCCGCCAGCTCCGCTGCCGGGTCGGCGAACTCGGCTTTCGAGAGGGCGATCGTCGCGACCAGCGCCACGATCATCGACGCCAGCATCAGCAGCGCCGAAGCGAGGAACATCCCATCCGGCGTCGCGAAGTAGGACGGCCGCTTGGGCTTGTGTGGTTGCTGCGGGTCGGCCTGATTCGTTTGCGGCTGCTGCGTCATGGTCGGGTCCTCATCGAATCGTAACTTGCTGAACGCTTGCCCGTCTCTGTCTGAACATGTCACCGATCAATATGATCCCGGCGTGGGTTGACACCGGCCCCCGCAGTCGAACTCGGTCGGGACCAGGCAGATAAACTTCAACACACCCGACCCGATGTTGCGGAACTGATGTGTCTGGTTGGCCGGGATGAACACCACGTCGCCGGCACGGGCTGTCATGTCATTGGCTTCATCCTCATCGCGTCCGACCGCGGCGGTGCCTTCGAGGATCATCACTTCATGTTCGTAGTTGTGGCTGTGCCGGGGCGTGCATCCGCCGGGCTTTACCTCGAACAACCGCATAGCGAAATTGGGGGCCCCGTCGTCCCGGCCGACCAACAGGCGCATCGTCACGCCTTCGGCACCGGGCATGTCCATCGGCCGGGCTTGAACTTCCTGCGGGCTGCGTATCAGCATGGGCGTCCTTCCCGTTGTTGAATCCAGACCTGCACGCCTATTGTAATCTCCCGGTCGGCTAAATGCGACGGTGAGATCAGTCAAATCCCGGTCCGATCAAGACTTGGTGACTTTGGATGGCCGGGGATAGGGTTTGGAACGGCCGAACCGGGCCTAATTATTCACGGTGCAGGATGTGCATCTGAACCGTCAGCCCACAGGCCTGACACCGCACGGAGCCGGTGCGCCGGTTGCTCGGCCAGTCGAGCGGGCCATCCGTGAGCATTGCGCGCGTGGCGTGTATACAAAAACCTTCGGGGGTCGTCGGGCCGAAGGTGTATTCATTGCCGGTCGAACAGCCGGCGAGGCATCGGCCGTTCTTACCCGATAACTTGGCGGTCCAGACGATCTTTTCGGTGCCGGTGGCAGGCTTGGTGTTACCGGAGGATATCGGCGTCCCGTCCCCCGAGACGTCGGCCTGCCGGTCCATTGCCAGGTTGGCCAGCTCGTCCGCGCGCTGGTTGCCGGATCGCCTGACATGCTCGATATGCCAAGCGTCGAAACCGTCCAACAGTCGGACCGCTTTTTCATACAGCGGCTTGAGGTCCGGGCTTTTTACGCGGTATTCCCCTTGGATCTGGCGGACCAGAAGCTGAGAGTCACTGAAGATTTCGATTTCCTCGGCCCCCAGTTGCTTTGCGACTTCAAGCGAGCGAATCAGGCCGGAGTATTCGGCAACATTGTTGGTACATCGGCCGAGGTAATAGCCGGCTTCGTGCACGGGCCTGCCGGTTTCCGCGTCGGTGATGACGACCCCCGCTGAGGCCGGGCCTGGATTACCTCGTGAGCCGCCGTCGAAGTGGATGGTCAGTTTCACGGATATAGGGTCCCCGATCGAACAGGCATACTGGCTGTATATGAACTCAAAGGGGCACGGCGAAGTGTGCAGGACTACTTGGGCGCGCCGATCTCCGCTCGTAGCTCCTGCTTGATGAACAGGAACCGGTTGCAGCTCGGGCAGGTGACCAGTTCATCGGGCTTGGTCATCAGGGCGTTGACCCGTTCGACCGGCAGCTCCATGTAGCAGCCGCCACAGATGTATTCACGACGACGACGGTCCTGTTCCTCGACTTCGCCCAAGGCTTCGCCGTCGTACTGATCCGACAGACGCTTAAACACCGACATGACATCCGGCGGCATCTCCGCGGCCGCGGCGTCGCGTTTGGCGGTCGCTTCATCGAGCTGGTCGCCGACTTCTTCTCGGGCGCTGCTGACCTCGGCCTGCGCGGATTCGACGAGCTTCGCCTGGTCCTGTACCTGGTTGCGGACTTCCTCCAGCCGGGCCTTGAGGTCATCCACCACCGACATCTTTTCCAGGGCCTGGTCCTCGAGCTTGGACTTCTCCACCTTCAGCGTGTTCACCTCCACGAGCATGGCGGAGTATTCCTTGTTGCTCCGCACGGTGTTCATCTGCTCGCGGAGCTTGGTGATCCGCTGGTCAAAGTCCGCGGCCTGATGCTCCAGGCTGGCGACCTCGGCCTGAGCCCGCTTGTGCTGATCGGCCAGTTCCGCCTCCTGTTGGCGCAGCTGATCAAGTTTCTTGCTCTGCAGGGTGTGTCGGCGGGTTGCCGCGTCCAGGCGGGTCCGCAGACCCCGTACCGTCTGATCTAACAGGAACAGGTCGTGTAACTTGTCTTGCAGCGACAACGCAGGCCTCCGATAAGTGAACAGCCAAGCATCATAGCATATCTTCGTGCCCCGTGGCCAGCCCGTCCCGGTTCCCCATCGTCGATATTCAGGTCTCGGCCCCGGGCTTGCCGATTGGCTGTCTAGTGCCTATACTCCCGCGCACAGCGGGCGACGGCCGCTGGCGGGCAGGATTCGCCGGTGTCGTCGAACCGGCCCCGTTCACGGGGCGACATCTTGGGGCTGTAGCTCAGTTGGGAGAGCGCTTGTATGGCATACAAGAGGTCAGGAGTTCGAGCCTCCTCAGCTCCACTTCCCCCCAAAAACGCTTCGTTCTGATCGGCGAAGCGGCCCGAACCAACCGGCGGCTCACACGAGCCGCTTTTTTCATGGGCACCATGACGCCACACACCCGACCGGGATGATCGGGGCACGGGTTACGGGTCAGGTGATTCCGGTGGGGGGGATTCAATGGCCCCGGTGGGATTCGAACCCACACTTGAGCGATTTTAAGTCGCTTGCCTCTGCCGTTGGGCTACGGGGCCGGGATCTTTGCTCGTAAGTCGTCCACCTCTCGGGACGACACCCGCGTGTTGTAATCGCCGAACCGGGGTCTTAGCAAATCAGGCGTCTTGTCATACGGCTTTCACGGGTGCCCGCTCCGACCCGCCATTTGGTGAAACTGCCCGTTCGTTTCCGGATTCGACACCCCGGCTTTCCCAAAGTCTCTTGCTCGCCGAGTCGTAACAAACCTCAACGCTTTCGCAGCCTGCCCCCGTTGCGTGTATCACCCACCAGGGTCCGTCTGTAACGATTATCCACGCAGCAATCCCAAATAATCAGCATCTTGTATTGGACAGCCGTCCGGGCCGTGGCAGGCTTGTATCAAGCCGGTGTGTGGTTCCCGGCTGACGGCCTTCGCCAACCAACGGGGCGGAGGGAAGAAAGGGATCCTAAGTATGACGATCAAAGCCTTCTCATGGACGTGTTCTCTCATTGCCGCCTTGACGGTTCCTGCCGTCTCACAGGCGGCCAGCATGTCGTATCCGGGGCCGGTGCATGTGGCCCAGGGCTTCTACGACAATATCGAGGAAACCTCGATCACCGACCCGGTCCCGCTCTACGGGCCGCCTGTGGTCGGCGTCGGTAACAGCATCACCTTCAGCCCCACTACCTTCATGGCCAGCGTCTCCACCCACGCCTCCGACATCACATCCGGGGCGCTGGAGTTCACTTTTACCGCCGATCCCGGCACTTACATCCAGTCGCTGAGCCTGTTCGAGACCGGCACCTGGAGCATCACCGGCGACGCCGGCGTCACGGCCGGCGGCGGGCTGATCGTGACCTACTTCGACGAGCTGACGCAGACGTTCGTCTCCATCGGCGAGCCGATCCACACCACCGTGCCCCCGGCTGACGACTTCCCGCTCATGGCCCCCGGCAACGGGACCTGGTTCGGCAGCGCCCTGATCGACCTCGAAGCCATGGACATCGTCACGGATCACGTGATCGTGACACTCGACAACAACCTGATCGCCTCGTCCTGCGGCTGCGGTGAGGCCACCATCACCAAGGACAGCGTGACGATCAACGTCAGCGTGGTCCCCGAGCCGGCCAGCCTCGCCCT
>CAZJCN010000228.1:0-4645 GCA_964544195.1 uncultured Phycisphaeraceae bacterium
ATCTCCAGAAGTCGGTCTGCGTGAACTTGAACGACAGCACGAGCCGGTCATCCGCGGGATCCCCCGGCAGGTCCGCCGCGATGCGGGCAGCCAGCTCCGGCACGTCGTGCATCCCGTTGGGCCTGACATTCCACGCCCGAACGATCAACCGCTTGCCGTGGCGGTTCACCACAAGGTCATGCACCCGCCGGATCAGGGCGAGTGATCGCTCGGCCCGCCCGACCTGGCTGCACCTTGGACAGTGCGGTGTGTAGATATCGTTACCAACCACGTGAGGGAGACGCTGGGCGTCGTTATCGCCGAATCGAAGCACGATCCCGTCGATCTCCGGCCATCGTGCCAGCATGGCATCCAAAGCCGTCACGGAAAGTTCAATCGCCTGCTCACTGGCGGGGCAAACCATCTGGGGACGCCCCTTACAACACAGCCCGCCGACGTTGTTATTCACCTCGTGTTCGGGCAGCACCAGCGCGTCGTAAAACAGGTACACCGACAGCCCCGCTGTCGTCGCCCGCTCGATCGCCTGGGAGATGTGATCGACGCGGGCCGAAACCCATCGTCGGACCTCGTCAGTCGGGATCGCATCCACACTTCGCAAGCCGGACAAGGCGGTACTCTCATAGACCACCAGCCCGTTGTATCCCAACGCCTTCAACTCGGCCGGGTCACGGTAACGGGTCTGGACCTCCGGCTCACCCGGGTTTTCCAACAGTGTCGCCAACTTCAGCATAAGCAGGCATCATAACCCAACCCCGCCCCCACCGTCATCAGCCATACCCCAACGCCTCCAACTGGGATTCATCCAGGCCGAAGTGATGCCCGATCTCATGCAGGAGTGTGATCTTGATCTGCCGACGCAGCTCGGTCAGCCCTCGCTGCCTTCCCAAGCCCGGCCCGGCATGACGATAGCCGGACAACCGAAGGATCGGCCCACGAAAAAGCATCATCCGATCGGGAAGATCCGGCGTCGTTTCCACACTCCGGCAAGTCAACGGCACCCCCCAATGCAAACCGCACAGGTCCCCACCACCATCCCCCAGAACCTCGTCACGGAGCACCGGGTCCGGCTCATCCTCCACGATCAACGGAATCTCTTCCAGAAGCTCATGAATGTGAGGCGGCAGCCCGGCGATCGCTTCGTCAAGCAGCTGGTCGAATACCTGTCGCTCTCGTGCGGTGACCATCGGTACAGTGTAATCTGAAAATGTCCTTAAAAGTCCGGCATGCCAACCAGTATCGTTCTCTAAGCGACTACAATCCCGCCATGAGTTCCCGGCCTCACATTTTTGACCAGTCTCCCGACAGCCTCACCGAGCTGTGTCTCGGCTGGGGGATGCCCGCCTATCGCGCCAAACAGGTGCTGGAATGGGTTTACCACCACGGCGTGACCGATCCCTACCGAATGACGAATCTGCCACAGGTCGAACGGGCACGTCTGGCGGAGACTATCGATTTTGTCCTAGGTGGCGTTCTTCGTCATCAGTTGGCCACGGACGGCACGCAGAAACTGCTCATTGACTGGTCCCTGTCCCCTTCACCCGGGCAAAGCGTTCGTGATTCCGACAGTAAACCCGGATCGGCTGACAGCACACGACAACCACTCCCTGTCATACACACCTCAGACACACCCAACCCCAAAACGCAGACCGAATGTGTCATGATCCCCGCGGAAGGCCGCAGTCCTCGGCGGACGGCCTGTATCTCCAGCCAGATTGGCTGCCCAGTCGGTTGCCGGTTCTGCGCCTCGGGCTTGGGCGGGCTGGACGGGAACCTGACGGCCGGGCAGATCGTGCAACAGGTCTGGCAGCTTGGCCGACTCCCGGGGGTGGACCGGATCAGCCACGTGGTGTTCATGGGGATGGGTGAGCCGTTGTCGAACTTCGCTCAGGTTATCCGAGCCCTCAAGACGATCACGGCGGACTGGGGGTTGGGTATCTCCGCCCGACGGGTCACGGTCAGCACGGTCGGGCTGCCGGCACAGATCCGGCGCCTGGCCGGCGTGGACCTGCCCATCACCCTGGCGATCAGCCTGCACGCCCCGAATGACGCGCTTCGGCGTCAGCTGATCCCGTGGGCCGAGTCGGTCACGATCCGCCAGCTTATTGACGCGGGCCGATTCTTCTTCGACAAGACCGGCCGGGAGGTCACACTCGAATACATCCTCCTGGGCGGCGTAAACGATCAGCCGGAGCACGCCCGAGAACTCGCCACGGTGGCTAGGCAGCTTCGCAGCAATGTCAACCTGATCCGGTACAACGAAGTGGCCGGCCTGCCCTACCGTCGGCCGACCGATAACGATGTGCTGAACTTCCAACGTCTGCTCAGATCCGCCGGGGTCAACTGCCATATCCGCGCCAGCCGGGGCCGTGATATCGCCGCGGCCTGCGGCCAGCTTCGACACGAACACAGCGCGTCCTCCCCAGGTTAACACTGTTTCACGACTTCTGCTTGCAAGCACTGGCTACACAAGCAATTACCCCCCCTCTTAGCCCCCCTAAGCCTTAATCACACACCCAATTGAACCGATGAAAACGATAGCCGGTCTGTACTTAACAGCCGGCCGAATGAAAGACCCGGATGTGACGTAACGGGGGCGTCCTATTGGCTGATGACATGGGCATGCCGATGACCGACCGCCGTTCGAATCCAGTACCCAAGAAGCCGAAGTGGCATCTGGTTTACTATGCGCTGGCGGCCTTTAACCTGCTGGCGGTCTGCCTGGGACTGGGCCTGAATTATTACCTGACACAACTCTATCATGAATCGGTTCAGGTCAATACGGTGTGGACCGGGCGGATGGATCGTGTGGCCGTGTTGGCAGCGATCGCCTCCTCAGCCAACGTCGCCGGCAACGATGTGTTTGAGAACCACCTGCCCAATCAACAACAATCACACTTCCAAGCCGGATCGAAACAGTTTCAGGAAGTCATTGAGGCGTTCGAGACCGATCTGACCGCGAATCCCTGCTGCCTGCCTCACGACAGCGAAGCGTTCCGAGACCCGATCGAGCGTATACGCTCCGCTTGGACAAGGATGGAAAATCAGGCCGATGCCATCTTCGAAGGATTCCGCCGTAATGACATCCGTAATGCCGGCGCGATGATGGCCGCCTTCAACCGCAGCTACGCCGACCTGAACAGCGCCCTCGCCGACGTGCGCAACCAGATCGCCGGCATCATCAACATGCATCTGATGGAACAAAGTAAAACGGCCGAAACCATCGAGCGCGTAGAAGCTCTTCTCGGAATCCTGATCTTGATAATGGTCACGGCGATCCTGATCTATGGCCATCGCCTGTCCAATGTCATTCACATCATGGACAAGGAACGAGAAGCCGCCCTGATCGATCTCAATAACCAGAAACTGGCGCTGGATGAACACGCTATCGTCAGCATTGCCGACACCCAAGGCAACATCATCTACGCCAATGACAAGTTCTGCGAACTGAGCGGTTACACGCGGGAGGAATTGATCGGGAAAAACCACCGCATCCTCAAGAGCGGCGAACATGACAAGGCGTTTTACCGTGACCTCTGGCTGACCATCACCAAAGGCAAGATCTGGCACGGGAAAATCAAAAACCGGACCAAGGACGGCCGCTTCTACTGGGTCGATGCCACCATCATGCCGCTGAAGAACGAACAGGGCCGGATCGACCGCTATCTCGCGATCCGGACGGATATCACCGCCGTCATGGAGGCCGAACGTCGGCTCGAGATGGCGATGCTTGCCGCCAAGCAGGGCCTGTGGGAGTGGGACATACGGACGGGCCGAACATTTTTCAGCGATTACTGGTACACCATGCTGGGGTATGAGCCGGGCGAACTGCCCATGACGCTGGAAACCTGGCAGGACCTGTGCCACCCGGACGACCTGCCCAAAGCCATGGACGAGGTCCAGAAGCACTTTGCGGGCAAGACGACGTTCTATCAGTGCGAACAACGCCTCAAAACCAAGGACGGCTCGTGGAAGTGGATCCGGGATGCCGGAGAAGTTGTTGAGCGGGACGCCGAGGGCAATCCCTTGAAGATGATCGGCGTCCACATCGATATCCACGACACCAAACAGCAGGAGCAACGAGCCCTCGAAAGCGAACAAAGGTTCAAACTGGCGGTGGAAGGGTCTCGTGACGGAATCTGGGACTGGAACCTGTTGACCGACGAAGTGTATTACGCCCCACAATGGAAAAAACTGCTCGGGCTGGAAAACATCGACATCAGCAGCACCCCGGATGAATGGACCTCCCGCATCCATCCCGACGATGTCGCCTCCTTCATGCAGGAATTGGAAGACCATCTGAACGGGCAGGACGAAATCTTTGAGGTGGAACTTCGGATGTATCACGCCGACGGCCATCACATCTGGGTGCTATGTCGGGGTGCGGTGTCGCGTGATCAGACCGGCCGGGCGGTCCGTGTTTCCGGGTCACTGGCGGACATCTCGGAGATCAAGAAGGCGCAGGAAGCCTTAAGACACATAGCCGAGCATGATCGGCTGACCGATCTGCCCAACCGCGAACTGTTCCACCGACGACTGAAAGACGCTGTCGAACGTGGCAAACTTAATCCGGAATTCAAGTTCGCGGTCCTTTTCTTCGACTTCGATCGCTTCAAGGTGATCAATGACAGCCTCGGCCACAGAGTCG
>CAZJCN010000229.1:0-4595 GCA_964544195.1 uncultured Phycisphaeraceae bacterium
TGGCTGGCAGAACCATGCGTCTGGGCGATTGGAGAAAAATGGTCGGCGACGCGGTACCGCTTCGCTGTGTACCGCGGGAGCTGCGACTTTCACCCGCCGAAGTCCGTGCGCTGATCAAACGCGGTATGCTGCCGGTTCACTCATTCCGAATCCCAAACGGCCCGACCGTACGTCTGGTGCGGCAACGTGATCTGAAGGCGGTACGGGCTGCTCTGCGTAAACCCGCATTACGCGACTTCGCCGATGCTTTGCAGACCATGGCTTCGCAGCGCTGACCCGCCCCGCGTCAAGACTTTCGATACCATAAGCAGCATGGCTCTCGGCCGATTATGCCATTTAGCTGTTATCGTGTTACTGCTTCTCGTTTGTTCGGGCTGCCATCATGCCGGAATCGTCCCCACCGGCTGGCGCTTGGCAACTGAAAGCGTCGCCTCGCCCGGGAACGGGACACAAGACGAACTGCCGGACAGCGAAACATCGCAACAGTTCGGCCGACTACAGATCATCATCTGCTACGGCGAACTGATCTCCAATCATACCGCTCTTCGACTGGTCACTCCCGGAAAGCCTACCCTGATGTGGGACCCCGGCGGATCGTTCATGTACGACAATCCGACCCACGAACGAAAACGCGACGTGCTGACACGAAACGCCCCAACCCTGGAACAGTGGTGGGCCTATCGACGGGACGGCTGCCATGAACCGGTCATGCACGTCTATGAGTGGGCCATCACATCCCCACAAGCACAAAGGTTATACCACGTGCTGACCCGGTTCCATGATCCCTTGGACCCTAAAACACGGTTCAATCCTGATGCGCCGGCCTTGCAGTGCTGCAAGAAAACCTGTGAGTTTCTTCAACGGTTCGCTGACGGAACCCCCGACGTGCCGGAACGCTTTTTCTGGCCTCATCAACTGGGCGACCACCTTTGGGGCCAGCACCCGAACCGTGTCCTCATCTACCGGGTCGGTCTGCCTGTCGAAGTGTACATGCCGGATGACGCGGCAGGGCAAGACTGAATGCACAGCTCCGGTTACCGAGACGTTGTGCAAGTAATCCCAAGGCAATTTCATGCCGATAACGATTATATGGACCCGGCTCAAGAATCAGACACCCGCTTCTCTGCACCGGTTCATACAGGCAATGATTCCGGTCTTACACCGGAGCAGATCCAAGCCCTGAAGCAAGCAAAGTCGAATCGATCCCGTATCAACCTCGCAGTAACCATCGCCACGTTTAACGCCTGGTGTCTTGGTATATTCGCAGCTTTGTCAGCGCTGGCGCTGCCGTTTTCATTCAGCATCCGCGGGCTATTCATCTGTCTGGGCTTGGGAGTCACCGCAAGAAATGAGTTCAGGGGCCGAACTCTGCTGAAACAGATGAACACCCGGGCGCCCTCGCTTCTCGGGTATAACCAGATCCTGCTTGCCGCGATCATCGTGGGGTATTGTCTGTGGTGTCTTGTGGACACAGCATGGGGACACAACTCGTTTGAACAGATGATGCTTGAACATCCTGAACTCGCAACGATGCTCGGGGGTACTGGAGACCTGGTCCGTTACGCGACCATGGCAGCCTACATTCTGGTCATCTTTTTAGCAGTCCCATACCAGGCTGTAATGGCGTGGTTCTACTTCAGTCGGAGCAGGCATCTTCGTGAATATCTTGATCAAACACCGAAGTGGATCACCGAGGCCCAGCGTTACGCAGCGTAGTGATGGGAACGCATCAGCGGTTGATGGCTCATGATTTCTGTCGGACGGAATGGAAAGTAAGATGATCCGTTGCCGAGAGTGTCGAAGTGTGGTGCGAGGTACCATCGGACTCGCGCGATCACTCGTCGGGGCTGGTGTGTTATCACAAGGTGCAATCCGGCAACGACTGGAACTCTGTCGGTTCTGCCCGGAATCAATCCCCTGCCATCACAACGCCTCACAGCCCTGCCGATGCCGGGTGTGCGGTTGCTGGGTTAAACACAAAACCCGCCTGGCCAACGAATCCTGCCCTGTCGGTCGTTGGTGAGGACCATGAACACCGTGTCTGCACGATCATAACACCATATATTATATATCAATACAGCAAAGTGTTTACAATTTTCTCCCATCAGTTTCTTCAAAGCCGTTATTTCATCTAACCGATAGTTAACCTACACGAAGATTCACACTCATACTCTTTTTCTGATTTGAGGAACGCACATGCTTGCTACCGGCACCACTATTTTTGCACGCTTTCCGGGCGAGTCGAAGCGACGGGTCCTCTATCCATGCAAAGTAACCGAAACCGCAACGGGGGGCAGGATCACTGTCCTCCCCGAAGACGAAGGCCTGGGCTTCGAAGCTGAACAGGAAATCTTGATATACTTTGAAAAGCGTCGACAGTTCATGCAACAAGCGGCACGTGTGGATGCATTGCTTGATACCGACGAAGGTCAGGTCGTCGCCTTTCAGGCCCTCGGCGAACCGGTGTCCGCGGAAAGCCGACAGTGCTACCGGGTCAGCACCGTACTCAGCGATATCAAGGCTATCTTCGACGACGTGTACGACTGTCCCTTGCGCGATGTGAGCGTAACCGGCTTTGCGGTTGCATCACCCAATGCTTACAAAATCGGGCAGGTGTTGGATGCTGAGATCGTGTTCGAAGGCAAGCGGTACGTTGGCGAAGTAAGTATTCAGAGTGTCGCCCCACTCCGCGACGGCATGACGCGCTATGGTGTCAATTGCATCAAGTCCACCACTAATCCTAAACAGTGTCTGCTCAAGGGTGTGCAACACATCAGCATGTCGGTTCAGCGCCAACAACTGAGCCGACTTGCAGGCGGCGCGTAAATAAATGTCGACTGATTCAGCACCATCAGCAAGGAACGACTAGCACACATACCGATTAAATATGTAATCGTATTCGACCATGCAAGACGTCAATCTACTGTATGTGGACAAGAGCAAAACCGCCCGGACCCTGCTGGCGCGAGGGCTAGAACCGATCGCCAACATCACCGGGGTGGGCAGTTATGCTGAAGCCATTGAAGCCATCCGGGATCACGAATTTACCTTCTTCATCCTGGACTATGAACTACCCGACGGCGATGGGTTGGCGCTGGCGAAATTCATCCGGCAACAGCCCGGACATGAAAAAACCCCCATCCTCCTGTACACCGCCTCGCTGAACAACGAGCTGGAATATCGGGCGATGCTGGCCGGGATCAATGAAGGCCTCGCCAAGCCGATGGACATGCTCGACCTGATGCAGCATGTCGTCAAACAGATCGAACTCCCAACGATCAAGCGGGTTCAGCGTCAACTACTTCAATTGACCTGCTTCAGTTGGAAAGCGGACGGGCAATATCATGAGTATTCGCCTGACCTGAACCTGCTGCTGAGCGGACCTGACAAACAGGCTCTGCGAAAGCAGATGCATTCCGCCCTCGAAGAACTGATTCTTGCCAAGGACGACCCGAGTCAGTACCCGGCAGACATTGAGGTTTACAAACACATCGTCCAGCTTGAACAGGCGAAAGAAGCCGCCTGATTTCGCCCCATCCTCATCCTCATAGACGGACGCTCAGTTCATCACTCGATCTAGACAACAGATCACGCCAACAGAGCGTCTGGTTCCTCCCAGATCCCGACAGCCGGAACGTAATCCGCATCGCTTTCATCCATGAACGCTGAGCGAGAACCCGATTCGGTCGTCAAGGTCGCCAGGCCCGCGGAATGGCTGAACGGCAACCCGGTATCTTCGTTCTGATTCAATGACGTGGATTCGACGGATGCCACCTTCTCATCACCGGAACCGAACGCACTCGTCACGGATGCCGCCGGCGGTGTCCCGGTGTTCCAGTTACTCAACACGACATTCAGATCCTCGATCCCGACAAAACCGTCCCCGCTGGGATCGCCCTGCGACCACTCACCGGCCGTCACCCCCTGGTTCCAGTTCCCGAGCACCACGTTCAGATCACCGATGCCGACGAAACCATCACTGTCCAGATCACCGTCAATCGGCTGCTGAGCATCCGTCACGGTCAGACTCAAAGCATAATCACCCGTTGACCCGGTAGCAGCCGACACCGCGATATACATATCCGTGGCGGCCGTGGCGGTCCAGACCAGTTGCGTGTGCGTCCCCCCCGGATTCGCGCCGGCCTGCTGATCGATCATCACCCCACTGGCGTCATAAAGCGTCAGCGTCGCATCCGGGATGCCCAGGTCCAGCACATGGAAGTCATACTGCTTATCCGCAACCGAAGTGAAGTGGAAGAAATCCTGATCGCCGTTGCTCTGGATGCCCGCGATAACCAGGTTGCCGATCAACTCGCTCGCCTGGGCGATCGCGTCACCATGGTCGTCGGTCTCCTGCACGTTCAACGCGTAGGTACCAAGCTCGAAGTTCGTGCCGATCACTTTCAGATAATACGTCCCGCTGACCAGAGGTGTGTATTGCAGCTCCGCCAAAACCCCGCCCGAAGCCGGCCCGGCATCACTGCTGATCAGCGTCCCTGTATCCGTATACAACGCCAGCTCCGCCGAGCCCAACGTCCCGGCCAACAGGCTGAACGTGTAGTCCTGCCCAGAACTCAACGACACCGCAAACCAAT
>CAZJCN010000230.1:0-2807 GCA_964544195.1 uncultured Phycisphaeraceae bacterium
CGGATACCTTCCAGGCTTCGTTTCATGCGGTCGATATGCAGGTCGAGCGCCAACGGTTTTCGCTGGTAGTACCGCAACACCTCGTACACACCGTCGGCGAAAAGTGTGCCGCGTTCATCGACACGCAGATGTGCCTGTGACTTCGGCAGGAATCGGCCGTTGAGGTATACCGTGGGATCGGAATCAATCATGGATAAGCCGCCTGATCCGGCTGATCTCGCTGACACAAGCCGGAAGTTCTTGTGCAGATATCCTAGCCCTTATATCGGATGGCGGGGGCGAGATTCTCGACCGGGTTCCATGAGGCAGCCGGCGATGCGTGATTTCAGGCCCTGTTCGGATCGGGTCGGGTGGGTTGCTTGGCGGTGATGATGATTGGCGGGGGGATCACCGGTTTTTCGGGGGGCTTGACGTCTTTCATAACCTCCCGCAGCACGATAGTGGCAAATGCGCCTCTCGGCATCTCAAACGCCAGCTTGACGAACGGCCCGTGTACGTCCGAACCGCCGGTGACTTCAGGGTCGCGCAGGGCGATGCGCATCGGTCTGCGTGAGCCCTCAGCGTGGACGTCGCCGCAACCGGCAAGCAATTCAGGTTTGACGCCGAATGCTTCGAGCATCTGCGCCTCAATCCTGCCCGGCTCGCCCGAAGCCCGGGTCATGTTGATCCCCCACATCGGGCCGGAGGGAGACACCTCAAGCGTCGGGACCCGGCCGGTCGGGGCGTTTTCCTTTTCGGCGGTTTCTTCATCGACCGCAAACACACTCCGCGAGTCATGTTTCCAAGCCAAGTCGCCCGGGATCAGCCGGTTGAGTGTGCCTTGGCGTAGTCGGTGATCGAGTACGGCGTTGAAGATGGCTGATTGAAGTGCTGATACGAGGAACTCGCGTTGTGAACGATAGATGGACATGACCGCCTCTTTGGCGTTCCGCCCCTGACGTAGCGCATCCAAGGCCTGCCGATCAAAGCGGAGGTGTTTGGGCCAGTAACGCAAGGCTTCTTCGTAATTGCCCTGATCGTATGCGGTGCGCGCCTGTTGCATGCTCGGGGGGTCGGCGTCGATGGGTCGACCCAGCATCTCGTCCAGCAGTGCCTGGTATTCTCCCGCAAGCAGCAGCTTGCCGAGGATGTGGTTGTGTTGCCGGTAGCCGAATCGCTGTTCGCCGACAAAGTTCGGGACGCCTTCGGCATAGAGGCGATCCATGATGGCCTTGGCCTTGAGCACGTCGGTGGGCTGGACCTGCCGGATACGGATGACGAAGCGGTTACCCCCGTGGTGTCCGCGTTTGAGTTTATTGGTGTGCCGGTCCGCCCAGAGCACCTTGAGGTGTTTGTGATCCTGCAGGCGGTGGATGCACTGGTTTTCGTCCTGCCGGTCTGGGAGGTGGACGGAGAAGTGCTGACGGACGATGGCGTGTTTGTCTTTCAGCCCGGCGTAACCGATGTCGTTTCGACCGACGCGGAAAGCATGTGACAGTTGTCGTACCACATCGGTCGTGGTGATGGAGGTTTTTTCGATAAGCAGGAACAGGTGTTCGCCGTGTCCCCGTGTGGGATACAGCGGCTGTTCTTCGACAAGAAAGTCATCGGGCCTTTGCTTGATGGCGCCGCCGATGCCTGGCAAGTCGTCCGTGAGATAGGCGAGTGAATCCGTCAGGCCCATACCCACAGTTTGGCCTTTTCATGCTTTGGATTCAAGCTTTGTTGATAACTTGGGTAAAATAACAGGTTAGTCCGAGAACCAGCAGAATGGTAGAACGGTTCGATTCATCGGATGCCTCCCTTCAAATCGGGGCATGCTGCTGCGTTCAATCCTCTGGGCAGTGGTTCTGAACCAGATTGTGAAACGCCTCGAAGAGTTGACGGGTCACCGGGCCGGGCTGGCCGTTGCCGATGTTTTTGCCGTCGATCCGCGTGACAGGGATTAATTCTGCCGCTGTGCCGGTGAGAAAGATCTCTTTAGCCTGAAACAAATCATCGGGTGTCAGTTCGGTCCGTGTTGTCCGGAAACCGGCATCTTGCGCCAGTTTCAACACGGCATTCATGGTGACCCCTTCAAGCACGCCGGCGGAGGCGGGCGGGGTTGCCAGTTCGGTTTGGCCATCGGGTGTCTGTCGAACGACGAACAGGTTGTCGCCGGTACATTCCGCGACCTGGCCGCGATGGTTGAGCATGATCGCTTCGAGCACCCCGGCATCAATCGCCTCGATCTTGGCCAGGATGTTGTTCAGGTAGTTCATGCTCTTGATAGCCGGGGACAGGGCCCGAGGGTCATTTCGGATGGTCTTGGCGATGATGACCTCCATCCCCTTTTCGTATAGTTCCTCCGGATAGAAGTTGATGTCGTCCGCGATGATAAACACGGTTGATCGTTTACAGAGGAAGGGATTGAGGCCGAGCGAGCCGACACCACGGGTGACACACAACCGGATGTAACTCTCTCTGCGATCGTTGGCGCTGAGGGTGTCGCGGATCGCCTGTCCCAGCGCATCGACGGTGTAGGGGATCTCCAGCCGGATCGCCGCGGCGGAGGCGTACAGGCGCTTGAGATGGCTGGCCATTTTGAACACACGACCGCCGTAGGCGCGGATGCCCTCGAAGACCCCATCCCCGTAGAGCAGGCCGTGGTCATACACGCTGACGGAGGCTTGGTCCGAGGGCACAAGTTGGCCGTTGATCCAGATCTTTTTCTCAGGCACGATCGGTCTTCCAGCTTGGGGTGATGCGTTGGCGTCCCCGGTAGTCGGGTCGGTGATTATAGCGGACGGCCAAGTGTTGGGAATCCTGGCGGGTTCGGGTGGGTCCGC
>CAZJCN010000230.1:2907-4588 GCA_964544195.1 uncultured Phycisphaeraceae bacterium
TGGTGTTGTTGGTGACGATGCTCGGGGATCAGCCGACGGTGAGCACCATAGTCAGCGGGATGGGCTGGAGTGTGATCCTCATCACCGCGTTGGGCGGGGCGTTGTACCTGTTGATCGCGTATGTGTTACCCCGCGTGATGCGGGACCCGACACTGGCGCGCAATCGTGAGCTATCTGTCGTGTTGGCGATCGTGTTGGCGATCGGATCGGCATGGGCGGCGCACGAGTTTGACCTTTCGCCCGCGATCGGGGCGTTCATCGCCGGGATGTTGCTTGCGGAGTCTCCTTTTGCGGTTCAGATCCGCGCGGATGTCGGGGCTTTGCGGGCGTTGTTTGTGACTCTGTTCTTCACCTCGGTCGGGATGCTGGGCGACCCGATGTGGATTGCGCAGAACTGGCTGGCGATCGCGGTTACGGTCGGGATCATCCTCATCGGCAAGACACTGGTCACGACAGTGGTTGTCCGTCTGTTCGGGGCGAGGTTACGGCACGCGGCCGGCACGGGATTGTCGTTGGCGCAGGTCGGTGAGTTTTCATTCGTATTGGCTCAGGTGGCCTACAACAACGGGGAAGGGGTGCTCAGTGATGATAACTTTCGCTTGTTCGTATCCTCAACGCTGGTCACGCTCTTCCTGACACCCTATTTGGTTGCCGGGGGGCCGCCGTTCGGTCGGTTGCTTCAGTCCCTAGCTCGTCGGCTCAATGTGTCCCGACCGGATACAGCCGAATCTACGCGGGGTGCCGAGCCGTTGACCGGGCATCTGATCGTCATCGGGTTCGGCCCGGCGGCGCAACGGATGTACGAACGGATGATCAAGCGCGATGCCGACGTATTGGTAGTGGACCTGAACCCGCGAAACTTAGTATTGGCGCAGAGCATGGGGCTCAGTATCCAGGTCGGGGACGCGACCAATCCGGAGCTGATCCATCACCTCAATCCGGAGCACGCCCGAGCGGTGATTGTGACCATCCCGGATCACCGAGCGGCGGTGACCACGATCCGTCATATCCGTCATGCCGCGCCGGACACGCCGATCATTGCACGCAGCCGATACCACGCCTTTGCAGAAGACCTGTTGCGAGCAGGTGCGACAGTGTCGGTTGACGAGGAAGACTGGGTGGGTCGCCGACTGGGGTTGGAGGTCAGTCGAGTGATGCGGCGGGCTGCCGGGCAGGCGGATGAAGAAAGCGATAATGGGTCTACAACCGGATAGTTAGCCACCAATATTGCCCACTTTCTGCAGTTTACCTGTTTTAGCCTACTGTGACAGGGCTTAATCCAACAATGTGTTTTAGCACTGTTTTTTTTAGACTTGTAATGTTGCCTGAGATATTCGTGGTATAATTACCATTGTCCGTGAAACACGGATATGGGCGTGGTATTGAGAATTTCAAACTCAGGAGCAGATGTGATGGGTAAGCACGTATTGATGATCATGGCCGCCGTTATTGTGTTTTCACAGGCGACGCCGTCCTACGCGACGTACTGGCGTAACGGTCACCGGGATTTCCGTTGGTCCAATTACTCCAATGACGATTGTGACTGGGGTTGGAACTGGGACTGGGATTACCGGTGTGATTCCAATGATTCGGGTGACGACCAGGATGATGCGGGTTACTCGTTCGGCGATTGGCTGAATAACTGGGATTGGGACTGGTACGATTGCAAGCCCAAGAAGGA
>CAZJCN010000231.1:0-4580 GCA_964544195.1 uncultured Phycisphaeraceae bacterium
GGTCGATATGAGCCGATCGGACCCGTTTTGCCGCGGCCCGGTTCGCCAGCCAGTAATCGATCCGCCAACCGCGGTCCAGCTCGCGAGCCCGGCCGCGGTTGCTCCACCATGAGTAAGGCCCCTGCACGTCGCCGACCTGCTCACGGACGACGTCCTGCCAGCCACTATCGAGCAGTCGGCCGAACCAGGCCCGTTCATGAGGCAGGAACCCGGAGGTCTTCTCATTGCTTTTCGCGTAGAAGATGTCGCGCTCCGTGTGCGCAATATTGAAATCCCCGCCGAGCAGGGTCGGCACCCGTGACTTTGCCAGCCGATGCGCCCAGGGCAGAAAACGCTCCATCCACTTTTCCTTTTCCGCTTGTCGGTGATCCCCGCTCGACCCGGAGGGCAGGTAGACGCTGACCAGTCGGATGCCGTCAATCTTGACGCTCAACACCCGGCCTTCTTCGTCGGCATCGTCCCGCCCCAAGCCCTTGCCGATGATCGACATCGGTCGACGCGACCACACCGCGACACCCGAATAGCCCTTCTTCCGGGCCGGGTGCCAGTGGACCTGCCAGCCTGCCGGGGCCATCCAAAGCTTCGGCAACTGCTCCGGCAACGCCCGGACTTCCTGCAATAACAGCACGTCCGGGTTGATCCGGTTCAGGTGTTCTTCAAACCCTTTCCGAAGGGCCGCACGCAACCCGTTGACGTTCCACGTCGTAATCCGCATGTCGGGGAGTGTAGTCGGACGGGTCGATCAGCGTAAATCCACCGACTCGTTGCCACGATCCTTCATCGAGATTTTCGCCAAGGCGTGTCCGTTCGGCCCGGCATCAGTCCCTTTGCCAACTCCTCAGCCAAGGGCTTGGGCTGATGTTTATTGTCCCGGTCGAACAGGTGTGAATAGGCAAAACCCGCGAATCCATCCGTCTTCAGCGTTTGGGTGATCCCGACCTGTTCATAAATCGTTTCGGCTTTGCCGGCGAAGCTCATCCCGGCAACGATCCATCCGCGTGCCGGTCGGCGATCAAGCAGAACCTTGCAACGCTTCTCGAACAGTTCATTGTTCCCGGTGTAATTCATCGTGATCGCCGCGTCGAGGTAGCCTTCCTTCATCCACTTCACATAGTCCTGCATCTTGGTGCGGTACGCGTCGTCCGGGTCGGCCATCACGGCTGCGCTGATGATGATGTCGGGGCGAACCCGACGGACCTGTTCGCTGGTCCGGCGCACGACCTCGGTGATCTGCGCCGCACGCCAATCCACCCACGCCTGCGGGTCAAGGTCCGGGGCCGCGATCCCGGTTTCCTTGCTGAATCGAGCAAGACTCACCGCATCGTAGGACCAGTTCCCCAAGCGTTTGACCCGATCCTCGTAGCCCGCCTTCACCTCCGTGATTTCTTTCGGATAACGGATGTAGTCGTAGTGAAGCCCGTCGATGTCATATTGTGTCGCCAATTCCGTGAACAATTCGACCAGGTAATCCTGGACTTCGGGCACACCCGGGCTGATGAAGCTGTACCAGTCCCGCTTAACCCCCTCATCCAGTTCCTTGTCTCTCGGCAGCATCCGGTACCCCGCCGCGTCACACATAAACCAGTCGGGATGTTCCCACCACAACTGACCGCTGTCTCGTGGCGGGTATTTCTTGGAAAGCCAGGCCGGGAAGACATTGACATAAGCATGCAATTCGATGCCACGTTTGTGAGCTTCGCGGATCGCCAGTTTCAGTGGGTCCCACCCCGGATCCTTGCCGGTGGTTTCCGGGCCTTCGCTAGTCAGTTCCCAAGCCCAAGGCTCGATTTTTGATGGGTAAAACACCGTACCATTGCCCCGGACCTGAAACAGGATCACATTGAACCGAAGCGCAGCACAGTTGCTGATGATCTTGCGCACATCCGCCGGAGTCTTGTAATCCCAACGCGTTACCCAGATCGCGCGGACCTGCATATCCCGCTCACCGGCTTGGGCAGCCGAGACCCCTAAAACCACCAGCCATCCGATCACAAGACCCGTTACCAAGCTCTTCTGCCATGGCCTGAACATGCGTGCGGCTCCTTGTCCTGAAAACATACGCGAATATAATAATTATAATAATTGGCGGGTGTGTATGTAAACAATTATTTTTGAGTCGGTTATCGATAAGTAAAGCGGGTGGGCCGAGAAGCCTCATCTGTCAAGGTTCCAATGGGGCCTGTCTCGTAATCAATGTCAGAATGCCCTTGGTCAACAGTTCCCCACCTTTAGGGATGGTTACCTTTGAGCGACGAATCGAATCACTAATCCTGCCGAGGTATGGCGTTGACGGCAGGTGTTTGTGGTTCAGAACACCACATGGACTTCTTCTCCGATCAATCCGAAAGCCGGATACACGTTGCCCGCCAGCTTTCCGGCTGAGTATCTGCTAAATCCTTCATTCCAACGGATCATATCTCGACGTGGTGTAATCCGACGGTTATGCTCATGATGACAGCGGGGTGGGAAGTTGAATGGTTCAGTTCGTCGATCGGGAGGCCATGATGAAACAACCAGATGCCGGGCCCACGAACCCCGGGCAGACGTCACCCGATGAATCGCGTGGCGTGTCGCGCCGTGGGTTTATCAAAGGCGTAGGCGGCGCGGTCGGTGCGGTGGCGCTGGGTACCTCGGCCGTCAAAGCGGAGGATACCGCAAAGCCCACGGGGCCGATCCGAAAAAACGGATTAACCACCTACCCCGCGCAGGGGGTTGATATCACGTTGAACGTCAACGGAAAAGACGTGAAGCTGCACGTTCAGCCCTGCGACACCTTACTGGAAGTGTTGCGTGAACAGGCTGGGCTGACCGGGTGCAAGGAGGTCTGCAGCCGGGGCGCGTGTGGTGCCTGCACCGTCCTATTGGACGGCCGAAGCGTCAACAGTTGCCTGACTCTGGCCGTCGATGCCGTGGGTAAACGTGTGACAACGGTTGAAGGGTTGGCTCACGACGATCAACTCGACCCCGTCCAGCAGGCGTTCGTTGATCATGACGCCTGTCAGTGCGGGTATTGCATCCCCGGTTTCGTGGTGCGGTCGCGTGCGTTGCTTGATGAGTTCCCCAACGCCGATGCCCAGCAGATCCGTGAGGGTCTGTGCGGCAACATCTGCCGGTGCGCTGCGTATGTCCGTATCTTTGAAGCCGTCGAGTCGGCTGCGAAAGGGGGGCGGCCATGAGCTATCGACCCGACAACCGCGTGGCATACGAAAACGACGGCGTTCGGCTGGATATCGTCGAGAAGGTTACCGGTAAAGCGAAATACACCACTGACTATTACCCCAAGGGCCTTTTGTGGGCCGGCTATATCCGTTGTCCATACGGAAAGGCGGAACTGGCCTCGTTCGATCGTGACGCGGCGCTGGCTGTTCCGGGTGTGTTGGAGGTCGAGATCACCAAGCGGGAAGGAATCTATGTCGGGGATCGGCTCGGTTACTTGTGTGCCGAATCCCGACGCGCGTATGAACGTGGCATGGCGGCGTTGAAACTGCGGTTTCGAACCGACCGCCCCAAGACCGACCCCGACCGCGAAATGACACCCGTCGATCAGATCGCGCCACCCGACAACGCCGGGGTAGTCGCCAAAGTACTCGATGAGTCGGATGTGGTGATCGAAGCAACATACCGCACGCAGGTTCAGACACACTGTTGCCTTGAACCGCACATCGGCCTCGTGGATTTCCGTGGCGATCATGCCGTGGCTTACGGTTCCACGCAAGGCACCTTCTCCTTCCGCGATGAGCTGGCGGACGCGCTGGGACTTAAAAAGCACCAGGTTCACTTTCATTGTGAATACGTCGGCGGCGGGTTCGGCAGCAAGTTCGGCGCCGGTCCGGAAGGGCAACTCGCGGCTCGCATGTCGAAAAAATACCGTCGCCCGTGTCGGGTCGGCCTGTCACGCAAGGAAGAACAACTCGATTCCGGCAACCGTCCCGGCAGTATTCAATACATGAAAGTTGGTGCGCACAAGGACGGCCGACTTGCCGGAGCACGGGTGCACGTCGCGGGTGTAGTCGGCCCGTCCGGTGGGGGCGGTGGGGCACGCAACCCTTCGCGTTACGACTTCGGCCAGGTCGCGAAAACACATGAAGACGTGCATCTTAACGCCGGCTTCCCCCGCGCGATGCGCGCCCCGGGACATCCTCAGGGCATGTTCGCGGTCGAGCTGATGATGGACGAACTGGCGGAAAAACTCGGGATCGATCCGCTTCAGTTTCGGATCAACAACGACCCACACGCGACACGCCGACAGATGCTTCAGGCCGGGGCTGAACTGATCGGCTGGGATCGGCGACAACCCAACGGGTCCGGTCGCGGGCCGATCAAGCGCGGCTTGGGCGTCGCGGTTGGTGATTGGTACAACAGTGCCGGCAGCGCGACCGTGACAGTCGAGGTCTATCCCGACGGCACGGTGTTCGCACTGTCCGGCAGCCAGGACATCGGCACCGGGTTCCGCACCATGCTCGCCGATTGTGTCGCGCATCAGCTCGGCGTGCCCCGCGATGTGGTGCAGGTCCGGGTTGGTTCAAGTGACCTGCCGCCCGGTCCGGCCAGCGGCGGCTCGGTGACCAGCCGGTTCGTGG
>CAZJCN010000232.1:0-4571 GCA_964544195.1 uncultured Phycisphaeraceae bacterium
GCGGTGCATGCCGCGATCGAAACATGCCAGGCCGCGGCCGATAGCAAACAGATCACCCTGGATGTTGCATGCGATCGGCAGGTCCACGCCCGAGCCAACGAACAACTCCTGACTCAAGCCATCGTGAACTTGATTGATAACGCGATCAAGTATTCTGAACCGGGCACGCGCGTCGACATCACTTGCCGGACGATGGGCGGGGAGGCGGTGATCGGCGTCAAGGATCAGGGTAGGGGCATCGAAGCGAGCCATCTGCCCCGGATCTTTGAGCGGTTCTATCGCGAGGACAAGGCCCGCAGCCGGGATCTCGGCGGGACGGGTCTGGGCTTATCGATTGTTAAACATATCGCGGAAGCCCATGGTGGCAGGGTGAGTGTGGAGAGCCAACCCGGGGTGGGCAGCCATTTCAAGATCCATCTGCCCGTCCATTAATCGTTGTTTGGCAGTGACATAGAGCAGGCTTCACGGATTAACACAAATCTAACCGTATGCTCACATACCGTTTATGGAGGTTCACTAACCTTTCCGACATGATGACCGCACGCGATGGCAGCGTGCGATCAGAAACCGGACATGAATAAATCTGATGACAGAGGAGACCAGACTATGTTGAATCGTTTCATGAATACCTATGCCGCTGTGGCTGTTGCGTCGCTGAGCCTTTTCGGAGGAGCGGATCAGGCCCGTGCGGAACTCAAGGGTGAAATCGCCATCGACGGTTCCAGCACCGTATACCCAATCACCGAAGCCGTGGCCGAAGAGTTCCGTGAAGTGGCTCCTAAAGTCCGTGTGACCGTCGGCATCTCCGGCACCGGCGGCGGCTTCAAGCGGTTCGTCATCGGCGAAACCGATATCTCCGACGCCTCTCGTCCGATCAAGGACAAGGAATACAAGGCCGCGATCGAGAACGGCATCGAGTTCATCGAGATCCCCGTGGCTTACGACGGCCTGTCCATCGTCGTCAACAAAGACAACACTTGGGCCAAGGACATCACCGTCGACGAGATCCGCAAGATCTATCTCGAAAAGCACGCCGCCAAGACCTGGAAGGATGTCCGCCCCGAATGGCCCGACATCGAGATCAAGGTCTTTGGTCCCGGTACCGATTCGGGAACCTACGACTACTTCCACGAAGTCGTCGGCAAGAAGGAATCCATCCGACCCGACATGAACACCAGCGAGGATGACAATGTTCTGGTCACCGGCGTTGCCGGCAACAAAGGCGCGATCGGATTCTTCGGCTGTGCCTACTACTTCGAGAATCAAGACAAGCTCGGTGTCCTCGCTGTGGTGAACAAGGATGGCAAGGCGGTCAAGCCCAACCACACCACCGTTGAGGACGGCAGCTATAACCCCTTCAGCCGTCCGCTGTTCATCTACGTCAACGCCGACTCCGTCGACCGGCCCGAGGTCGATGAGTTCGTCCAGTTCTACCTCGATAACGCCGCCGAACTGTCCGATGAGGTCGGCTACGTCCGCCTGCCCAGCAGTGTCTATGAAACCGCACGGCAGCGCTTCGAGAACCGAGTCACCGGTTCGTGTTACTGGACTGATGATATGAAGCCCATCAAGGGCCCTGTCACGAAGGTCTATCACGCCGGAGAATGATTCGTCTCATGACCCCGATCCGGATGGTTCGACCGGCGGGTACCGGTTACAATCCCGACCGTCCGGTTACGATCAGAAAATCACGATGCCTACACGTGTGGGCGGCATGACATATTCGGCGGGGGCGTCGCAGGGCGCTCCCGCCGTTTGACTCCCCGGCCTGAACGAGGTTCAGCGCATTGGCACAGATCAGCACACAACCCGTTCACACCACGACCCTGTCACAAGGGCGCGAGAAATCCAGGCACGTCCGGTCCGTCCGTGAAATCCTTATTTTCATCGGCCTTTCGCTTTGCGGCGTGTTTTCCGTGCTGACCACAGCCGGGATTATTTTCACCCTCTCCATCGAGGCGTATCACTTTTTCACCCTGCCGGAGGTCTCCGTCTGGGAGTTCCTGACCGGGCTGCGGTGGTCGCCATTACTGGGTGCGGAAAAGCACTTCGGGATCTGGCCGTTGATCGGCGGCACTCTGCTGATCTCGGCAATCGCGATGGCGGTGGCCCTGCCTTTGGGGCTGATCTCGGCGATCTTTCTGTCCGAGTACGCCCACCCGACGGTCCGGGCTGTGCTCAAGCCGGTGCTGGAGGTGATCGCGGGTGTGCCGACGGTGGTGTTCGGCTTCTTCGCCCTGACCGTCATCACGCCGACGCTTCGCTGGTTTCACGACGGGTTCAACGTCTACAACGCCATGAGCGCCGGGATCGCGGTAGGGATCATGTGTCTGCCGATCGTGACGAGCCTGTCGGAAGACGCCCTGCGGGCTGTGCCCCGCAGCCTGCGGGAAGGGGCCTATGGATTGGGCGCCACGCCGTTCGAGGTGTCCATCAAGGTCGTGGTGCCGGCCGCGTTGTCCGGGATCATCGCCGCCTTCCTGCTGGCGATCGCGCGAGCTGTCGGTGAGACGATGATCGTCTCGCTGGCTGCCGGGTCCATGCCCATGCCCTTGGCCGACGATCCCACCGCCGCGATCGACCCGCGAAATCCCGCACAAACCATGACCGGCTATATGGTCATGATCTTCACCGGCGACGTCAGCAACTTCGGCGTGGAGTATTACTCCAGCTATGCCGTCGCGGCGACGCTCTTTGTGATGACACTGATCTTGACGTTGATCGGCCACCGTGTGCGTGTCCGGTACAGGCAGGTTTACGAATGACCCGCAACAATGATCCGATTGCCAAGCGACGAGCCCGTCGGTTCCTGACCGACCGTGGATTTCTCGTGCTGTGTATCTTCGCAAGCGTGTTGTCACTGATCCTGCTGGCGATCCTGCTGACCGCCATCGGCGTTCAGGGTGCGCGGTTCATCAGCTGGGATTTCATCACGGGCCTTCCCTCACGCAAACCCGAGAAGGCGGGCATATGGCCGGCGATGATCGGCAGCATCTGGCTCTGCGCCATCTGCGCCGCCACCGCCATCCCGATCGGTGTCGGCACCGCCATCCTCCTCGAGGAATACAAGCCACGCCGGACCTTGTCGAGAAAATTGCACAGTTTCATCCAGTTGAACATCGCAAACCTCGCAGGCGTGCCGTCGGTGGTCTACGGCATCCTGGGCCTGACCGTGTTCGCCAACATGTTCGGGCTGATGGGCAGCTCCCTGACTCCGAACTACGCCATCGGCATCAAGTACTTTGACGAGGTCTATGACTACAGCCGACACGCGCTTCGCCTGCCCGCCGAGAAAGACAAGGAACCGGTGACGCTCGTGGACGGGATGACGATGTACGAAGCGGAGACCGGTCAACCGGTCACGATTCGTCTGCTGGACCGTCGGCCCGCCGAACCGAAGTTGGGTGATGTCCGCCGGCGGGCGCGGGTCAACCGGGTCGAGGAAAAGTCCTGGTACTACATCCAGCTCCCGTTCGGCCGGGGGGTGCTGTCCGGGGGATTGACGCTGATGCTCGTGGTACTGCCGATCATCATCATCGCGTCACAGGAGGCGTTGCGTGCCGTGCCGAACTCCTTGCGTCATGGCGCGTTGGCGTTGGGCGCGACCCGATGGCAGATGATCTGGGGCACGTCACTGCCGGCCGCCATCCCGGGAATCATGACCGGCTCGATCCTCGCGATGAGCCGGGCGCTGGGGGAGGCGGCCCCGCTGCTGATGCTGGCCGGTATCGTCTACATCACTTTCACCCCGGCTAATCTGATGGACAGCTTCACCGCGATGCCGCTGCAGATCTTCAACTGGGCCAGCCGACCACAGGAGGATTTCCATCAGGTCGCCGCCAGCGGGATCATCGTCCTGATGGCGATCCTGCTGCTGTTCAACGCCACCGCCGTCATCATCCGTCAGAAATTCCACAAGCAGTTCTGACAAGGGGTATCTTGTATGACGACCATGACAGACACCACCCCGGAAACCGAACCCATGAATACCACCGCCGAAACCACCCCTTCGCCGGACGCCCTGCATGATGGCGAGGGGGCCGACTCGCAGACCCGGACCGCGATCGAGGTGGCGGATTTCAACGCCTGGTACGGCGATTTCCACGCACTGAAAAACCTGAATCTGGTCATCCCCGAGAAACGCATCACCGCGTTCATCGGCCCAAGTGGTTGCGGCAAGAGCACCTTCCTACGCTGGATCAATCGCATGAACGATCTGGTTCCCAGCGCTCGTGCGGAAGGAACACTCAAACTCCACGGCCAGGACCTGCTCGATAAAACCACCGACGTCGTGGAACTCCGCCGACACGTCGGCATGGTCTTTCAGAAACCCAACCCGTTCCCCAAAAGCATCTACGACAACATCGCGTTCGGCCCCCGGCTTCACCTGAGCCTGAGCCGATCGGAGCTGGATCACATTGTTGAAACCTCACTCAAAGCCGCGGCGCTGTGGGATGAGGTCAAGGACCGGCTCCGCAGTTCCGCCTTGAGCCTCTCGGGCGGTCAGCAGCAACGCCTGTGTATCGCACGGGCGATCGCCGTCGGCCCAAGCGTCCTGCTCATGGACGAGC
>CAZJCN010000233.1:0-4569 GCA_964544195.1 uncultured Phycisphaeraceae bacterium
GTTTGCCGTGGCACCCCAGCTCGGGGTAGGCCGCCAGTGCCGCGACGTTGTGCCCAGGCATCTCGATTTCCGGGGTGACGGTGATCTGTCGTTGGTGTGCGTAAGCGACGACCTCGCGGACCTGTTCCTGCGTGTAGAAACCGCCGTAACGTCCCCGGCTGCTTTGCCGCCACGCACCTACACTGGTGAGCTTTGGATAACCGAGTATCTCCAGCCGCCAGCCCTGATCGTCAGTCAGGTGCCAATGGAACCGATTGAGTTTGAGGGCCGCCAGGTGATCGATGAGACGAAGCACCTGCTCGACAGGCTGAAAGTGGCGGACAGAATCGAGCATGAATCCCCGCCAAGGGAATCGTGGCCGATCTTCGATCCGGACACAGGGCAGTTGTGTCAGGCGCTGATTCGGGCCGAGCGGGAGTCGATGGACGTCCACCCACTGGATCAGGCTTTGGTATGCGTAAAACAACCCGGCCGGTGCTGCAGCCTTGAGTGTGATCTGCTTCGGGTTGATTTCCAATACATATCCCTCATCCCCGAGTCCAGCCGGCACGTCGTCATTGGTCAGCAAGACGGCTCCGGGCGAGTGGCTGAATCCCGCGTCGGGCGGGTAGTTGCTGACGAAGCGTCCGGCGGCGACCCGGATATGTTGCGCCAACTCATCTCCGATGAACCAGCCATAGCCGGACGGGTCGTTGAACGCCTGCGTGATCGGCACGTTGGGGCCGAACGTAAACACGCCGTCGAGAGGCTCAAGTTTTAGAGGGTGGGGAATAATCATCCAGCAGCACTACAATCCTTGGTCTGACCTCGAGGCCGCGCCGAGGCCGAAAGCTCGTAATGTAGCATCGACCGGCCTTAGCCCCAAGCGGGTCATTCGGCCACGTATCTGTTCGCCGACGATGACGCGGGACCGTACACTTAGGCCATGCCCGAAAAGCCCGGCATTCTGTTTACGGCGTTCGAACCCAGCGGCGATCACATCGCCTCAGCCCTGATCCGGGAACTACGCCGACGTGACCCGGACCGGCCGATTTATGCCTTGGGTGGACCGGACATGCGCGACGCGGGCGCTCAACTGATCGAAGAAACCACCGGTAATGCGATCATGCTTGTCGGCGCAGCGTCGCAGGCTGTCGCCCATTGGCGCCGCTTGACACGTCTGAAACGCTGGCTGGCTGAACACCCGATCGACGCGTTGATCCCCACGGACAGCCCGGCTGCGAACTGGTCGGTCTGCTCGTTGGTAAAAAAACACCAACCAAACGCCAAGGTGATCCATCTGGTTGCGCCGCAATTATGGGCGTGGGCACCTTGGCGCGTTCGAAAGCTTCGGCGACTGACGGATCACGTGTTGTGCCTGCTGCCGTTTGAGCCGGACTGGTTCCGATCGCGTGGGGTCCCGGCAACTTTCGTCGGCCATCCGTTATATGACCGGATCTGCCCTCCAAAGAACCATGAGAAACCCTCGGCGGCGACAGACAGCCCGACGCTGGCGCTGCTTCCCGGTTCACGTGAGAATGAAGTCAAACGAAATTGGCCGACGATGCTGGAGGTGTATCGCAGACTGCACGCGATGACGCCGAGGTTGAAGGCAATCGTCGCAGCCAGCGACACCGCTCGTGCGCACCAGATCGAGGCCATGTCACCGATGGGCGTGCTGCCTCGCGGGATGCGGATGACGGTGTCGGATGCCGATACCGTGCTCAGCCAAGCCGACGCGGCGTTGATCGTGTCGGGCACCGCCACCCTGCATGCCGCAGCACATGGCACACCGATGGTGGTGTTCTACAACCTCAAGCCATACGAATGGCACTTGGCCGGGCGATGGCTGGTGACGACCCGCACGATGTCTCTGCCGAACCTGATCAGCGAGTGGATGGGCCTTGGTCGTATCGTCCCGGAATACATGCCTCACTTCGGCGAACCCGATCCGCTGATCCGGTCACTGTCAGCATTGTTGGAACATGGGGACACACGCAAGACACAGCAGGCCGGTCTTGCCCGGATACGCGAACATTTCGAGGAACATCGTTTCGACGAGTCCGCAGGCGAAGCGGTCGTGCGCTGTCTCGAAGGAACCACTTCCACATCGACGAAAAATTGACATTGCTCCCGGACTTCAGGCATCCGGCAGTAGACACATGCCGATTGGATTGCTCCCCCGGAAAGCGCAATCCATTGTACGGAATAACGATACCGATAGGACACGGTCCGCTCTACCCCCAATTGGGGATATTTTTCTTGACAATTGATGAATAATCATTGATATTCATTTTCAATACGGTGTGGGCCGGGGCATCCATAAACAGTTACTGTTTATTGCTGGGTATTGGACATGAGGTCTGGATCACGGCATATGAAACTGTCTGATGTCCGCGAGATCTTCCGGATCCTCGGCGATGCCAGAGACCTGCGTCACGATCCCGAAGCGCAGGAAAAACTTATCGTGGACGAGATGGTCCGGATTCTGGATGCGGACTTCGGCCACGCTCTGCGATATGACAACTTCCGCCCAAATAAAAAAGCGGTGATCACACACACCGTATTCGGCTCCACCCAGGACCCGTATGTGATGAGTTACATCCGGCAATGGGGTCGGTCGCGTTATGTTCACACGGACCCGATCAAACCTCACGCATGGAAACACCGAGGGCCGGTGTGCACAATATCCCGGTCCATGTTCCTGACGTACCAGGAACTCAGGCCCTACCGCTTGTTTACGGACATGATCGAGCCGGCCCGGCTCAACGATGCGATCATGACGTTCTTCCGATATCCCGGCACGGACCAGACCCGCGGATACACTTTCATCCGAACACTCGACAAGAAAGAATTCAACGCCCGTGAACTTCGTCTGGCCCATCTGCTCATCCGTGAGCTGCGTCCGCTGTGCATCAACGGGGTCCTGGAGCCGGTGAATATCTTCAGTCTCCTGCCGGGTCGGCTGGCTGACATCTCGCGTGACCTGACCACCGGGCTGAGCCAGAAACAGATCGCAGAAAAACGCCACCTGTCCTATGAAACAGTCCGCAGCTATACCAAGCAGCTCTACGGTCGACTGGGCGTATCCAGCCGAGAGGCCCTGATGGCCAAACTGATGACACCGCCCCGCACCGACACATCCTGTAACTGAAAGCATCATCACGACCGATCGTATTCGGGATTTCGATACAGACCGGGTTCCGGGTACACTCGCAACCATGAAGCGAGACGTGTTGCGGTTCGGGATCCTGGGAACGGGTAACATCGCCAACCAGTTCGCGGAAGGTGTTGCCGACGCCAGACGGTGCACGATTCATGCGGTGGCGTCCCGTCAACCGGACCGGGCGAGTACATTCGCCAAGGCTCACGAGATCCCAAACGCCTACGGAACTTATGACGAACTGCTCAACGACCCGGCTGTCGATGCGGTCTATATCTCGCTGCCCAACACGATGCATCACGCGTGGACGCTCAAGGCTTTGAACGCGGGCAAGCATGTGCTCTGTGAAAAACCCCTGGCCTGTACCTATGCCGAAGCCCATGAGATGTTCGACGCCGCTCGGCAACAGCGACGGATCCTGGTCGAGGCGTTCATGTACCGGTCTCACCCGCAGACACGTCTGCTGCGACAGGAGCTGGAGCGAGGGACGATCGGACAAGTCAAGCTTATCCGTGCCAGCTTCTGTTACTGCACTCGGAAAATCGAAGGCAATATCCGTTTCGTCCCGGAATTGGCGGGTGGTGCCCTGATGGATATCGGGTGTTACTGCGTCGACCTGGCCCGGCTGGTCACGGGGGCTGAACCTTCTGCCATGCATGCCTCAAGTCAACGACACCCTGCGGAGGTGGATGAATACGTCTGCGGAACGCTGAAGTACGAGCAGGGGGTGCTGGCCCAGTTTTGTTGCGGGATGACCGTGCAGACGGACAACGCCGCATTGATCTGCGGGGATGAAGGATACCTGCGAATTCCCGTGCCATGGAAACCACCGGTGTCCGGTGCAATGATCGAAGTGGGCCGAATGACACCCCCGCGCCAGGACGGACAGGCCCGAACCGAATCCGGGACTCGAATGATCGAGGTCCCACCCTGCGGGGCGTTGTATGGCCTGGAGGCGGACGATTTCGCAGCGGTGGTGCTTGACGGACGACCCCCCGCCATGCCGGAGGAGGACAGCCTGGCCAACATGCGCGTGCTGGAAGCCTTGCGGGCTATGGTATAGTCGTCATCAAGCCGTTCATGGAATCCCGATCGGCAGACGTATTGACGATGGCCATGGAAATCCGTCTTGTTCATGTGGATCGGATCATCGACCTGCGGCACGCGGTGCTCTGCCGGGGGCGACACCGTAAACACGCCTATTTCGAGGGCGATAACGAGCCGACGACCATGCATATCGCCGCACTGATCGGCAAGCACGCGGTCGGCTGCCTGTCGATCCTGGACCGGCCTTTTACCCGTGAACCGGCCTGGCAACTGCACGGCATGGCGGTCGATCCCGTGTACCAAGGCGGCGGCATCGGCCGAAAACTGCTGTCGTTTGCTGAAACACGCCTGCGACAGATCGACACCTATCAATATGCGTG
>CAZJCN010000234.1:0-4553 GCA_964544195.1 uncultured Phycisphaeraceae bacterium
AACCGGTCGTCAATCAGCATCAGCAGGTATTGATAGTGCTTACCGTCATGGTAGGTCAGTCGTTCAGCGTTGCCGTGCTTCTTGCGGGCGTCAGGCTGGCCGTAGCGTGCGATGATTGTGGATCGGTCCATCCCCTGATACAGCTTACTGCCGTCGAAACGATCCCCATTGCACCCCGTCAGGCCGAATACCAGCAGGAGAGAAGCGAGCAAGGTGGAGATGCGCAGACCAAACCGATGGTGAGTCGGAGCGAGATAAGGACGATGGCACGGCATGATATGGCTCGACCGGGATGAGTGACGATCAGGCGGCCTTGAACTGATGAGCTTCTTTCACATTATTCAGTAGGGGGATGTGCGTGGTCAGTCCTGTGATTTTCAGCATGTTGGTGATGGTGTCGGAGCAGCCGGCAAGCATCAGCTTGCCCTGATGTTTATCGATTTCGATCAGGAAACTGACCAATGACCCGATGCAGGCCGAGTCGATGAAATCGACGTCATCCATGCGGATCACGAAGTAGGCACACCCGGTCTGTGAGTGGTAGGCCCGTAGCGTGTCGAGCAGCAGATCGGCTTCCAGGCTGGTCAGCATGGGGACATCAAGGCTGAGCACCGCGACGTCGTCGTCCTGATCGATATGGATGCGATCGATATCCATGGCCGGCTCCGTAACTTCGGTTGGTAGACAATTCGGTCACCTGTCCTTGTTATCGGCTAGTCGAAGCACGCCCTGCAGTATCCGGAGATGAAGGCCGGTCTATGTTCAGGTTATTCCGGTTGGACGGATGAAGCCGACCTGCCGGATGCACGATGTAATACAAGGGGCTATCGGAAAGACATACTTCAAGACACGCCAAGGGGTATCCATGGGCAAGGGTAAAGCTCGCAAAACAACCAAGTCCACGCCTGATGGTTCAAAGGTTAAGTTGGTGGGGCCATCGACTGATATGCCCACGGCACCGTCCATGCCCAGCGCATCGACTTTGTTGGATGAAGTGCAGCAGCGTTGCGAGAAGCTGCGCGCCTGGCAGCGTGATGCGGAGCAGTCTCTACGGGCCCGGGCCGAGCGGGTCGAACAGCGTGAACAAGAGATCGCCGAGATTACGCAGGATGTGGAGCTTGGTCGGCAGAAGCTGGAACTGGATCGCGACGCGGTCAAGCGTGCCAGATTGATGCTGGACAAGGAACGGTCGCAGCTACAACAGAGCCAAGCCGCGGTGGAAGCGGAACGTGAGCGGCTGGAACGTGATCGGGAGAGTCTTCTGGAACAGCAGAAGGAACTTGACCGTCTGCGGCAGGAATTGGACGCGGAATGGGAGAACCTGGAACGAATCCGTCATGCTCAGGCTGAGTTGGCCGAGGCGATGTCAATTGAACGTCAGCGTATGCGAGAAGCGATGGCAGGCATGGGATCGGCGATGAGTGTTCGGCCTGACAACAGTGTCGAAGCGCAGCAGGGGGATGATCAGACGCCGGGCCTGTCATTATCCAAGGCTGCGTGAGGCCCATGGGGGCTGTCCATTTCGATAAGTGTCAGCCGCGATCAGTACGACTTGATCATTTCGCAGCGGATAATTGAGTTGTGTCGGTTGTGGTCGGCGTCACGAGTATGCTGTCATCGGGCGTGACAGAATCCCATGACGCATTGACCAGTCCGTTACCGGCAATTCCCAGCACAACCGCCAGCGTTGCGGCGATCAAGGCACCGACACCTCGTGACAGTTGTCCGGCCGGGTAGACCGTTTCGTCCGGTTCTCCGAAGTAGCAGACACTGGCGATGCGGAGGTAGTACCCGGCACTGATGGCCGAGTTGAGCACGAGGATGATTACCAAGGCGGTGTATCCGGCGCTGAAAGCGGATCCGATCAGGTAGACCTTACCGAGGAACCCGACCAGCGGGGGCAGGCCGAGCAGAGACAGGACGCTTAAGAGCATCAGCCCTGCCAGCACGGGGTGCTTGTGATGCAGGCCCGAGATGTGGCGGTAGGACTGGGCTTCACGGTTACCCGCCCGAAGGCAGCCGAGGACCGCGAACGAAGCGATCGTGCCGAGGCCGTAGGCGACAAGGTAGAACAGTACCGCTGCTATGCCGTTGCTAAGGGGACTTCCTGAGGCCTGATTGACAGCGGGTCCGGCGATCAGGCCGACGAGGA
The DNA here is from genome assembly GCA_964544195.1 of uncultured Phycisphaeraceae bacterium. GTDB lineage: Bacteria > Planctomycetota > Phycisphaerae > Phycisphaerales > Phycisphaeraceae > CAZJCN01. Next base: position 2,153 of record CAZJCN010000234.1, read on the forward strand.
TGTAGCCGGAATGCGCGATTGAGCTGTAGGCCAACACCCGTTTGACGTTGTGTTGGAGCAGACCGAGGACGTTGCCGACGGTCATGGTCAACGCTGCGATCAGCCAGATCAAAGACGCGATGGGGCCGGGTAAGGGCCAACCGACAAGCGAGAGCAGCAGGATCAGGGCGACCGCACCGGCTGTCTTGGGGACGAAAGCCAGGAACGCGGTCACGGGCGTGGCGGCACCTTCGTACACGTCGGCCGCGTAGAAGTGCATCGGGACCGCAGCGATCTTGAAACAGACCCCGACGATCGCCAGCACCATACCCATCAGCAGCAGGCCGGGCACGTTTCCACCGTTGGCTGCGATCTGTGTTTTGGTGATTTCAGCAATCTCGACGAAATCGGTGGATCCGGTGGCCCCGTAGATCAGGGCAAAGCCATAGAGGAATATCGCGGCACTCAAGGCACCGAGGAAGAAATACTTGACAGCGGATTCCTGTGCCTCGGCTCGGTCACGGCTGGTGGCGACCAGAACGTAGGTCGGCAGACTGGTCAGCTCAAGAGCCAGGAACAACCAGACCAGGTCACCCGCCCCGGCGGTCAGCATCACGCCGGTGAGGCTCAGCAGGAAAAACGCGTAGAACTCGCCGTGGATCACGTCGCCCGGCTCAAACACCGGAGCCGATTCAGCATCAATCGTCTGTCGCAGTCGGTTCGGCACGCCCGCCGCGACCAGAAGCAGGATCAGGCCGACACCGATGACCGCCAGCTTGATGTAGCCGGCCAGGCCTTGCATCGCCATCGTGCCTTCGGTGGCGTAGCCGCCTTTCTGCCCGACGAACAGGGCGGCGACGATCAATGTCAGCGCTGCGATCCACGGGGTGCTGTGGCGGGGACCTCTGCCGCGTGACAGCCCGATGAACAGGCAGGCGGTTGCGCCGATCAGCATCACGATCTCGGGCCAAAGCCCCGCTACTTTTTCGATGATTTCGATCTTATGCATCGTTTATCACTTGCCCATGCGCTTGGCGGGGATCACGCTCGTCACGGTGTCATCCGGGTGGACCACCAGACTCATGGTTCGGCCATGTTCGTCGGTGACCACGGGGGTGTAGGTTTCCAGTTCGGCTGCGGCTTTGCCGGCAGCGGTCAGACGCGCGACCGGAGCTTCCAGACTGTCCAGAACGTTGTAGGGGAACAGCCCCAGAATCAGGCAGCCGGCCGCTAACGGGATGAGCGTCAGGATTTCCCGGCCGTTAAGGTCTTTCAGTTCATGTCCACCATCGTCGGTGTGGACTTCGGGGACTTTGACCGGTCCAAAGATCACCTTTCCGACCATGTAAAGCAGGTAGATGGCGGCGAAGATCATGCCGACGCCGGCGAATGCGGCGAACTCAACACCGAGCACGTTACCCGGCGATTGGAACGCGCCGAAGAGGGTCAGGAACTCGCCCACGAATCCGTTGAGGCCCGGCAGGCCGACACTTGCCAGCACGAAGAACACGGTAAACGAGGCCCATACCGGGATGACGCGTGCCAGGCCCGACATTTTGGCCATGTCACGTGTGTGGAACCGTTCGTAGATCATGCCGACACAAAGGAACAAGGCCCCGGTCGACAGGCCGTGGTTGATCATGTACATGACTGAGCCTACGGCCCCGGCGTCATCGCCGTCCAAGGCAAACAGGCCCAGCACGCAGAAGCCTAAGTGTGAGACGGAGGAGTAAGCGATCAGCTTCTTCACATCGGTCTGTACCCAGCAGATCAACGCCGTGACCAGCACACCGAGCACCGCGAAAATACCGATCAGCCAGGCATATTGAACAACCGCAGCGGGACACATCGGCAGAGCGAACCGCAACAGGCCGTAGGTCCCCAGCTTCAACAGGACACCGGCCAGGATGACCGACCCGGCGGTGGGGGCTTCCGTGTGGGCCAACGGCAGCCAGGTGTGCACGGGGAAGATCGGGACTTTGACGGCAAACCCAGCCAAGAGTGCCCCGAGCACCCATGCCTGTTCCGTCACGCTCATGCCGGCAGCTGTTTCGTAAAGCGATTGGATGTCAAACGTCCAAGCCCCGGCAAGGGAAGCGTGTTTCCACGCCACGTACAGCACGCCGGCAAACGTCAGCATCGACCCGGTGAAGGTGTACAGAAAGAACACCTTCGCGGCCCGCAGCCTGTCACTCGAACCGAACACACCGATCAGGATGTACAGCGGAACGAGCGTGAACTCGAAGCAGACGTAGAAGAAGATAATGTCGGTGGCGACGAACGTGCCGATCATGAAGGTTTCGAGCACGATCAGCCAGAAGTAAAACTCGCGGATGCGTTCTTTGACCGCCGTGAGCGATCCGAGAATGATGATCGGCATCAGGAACGTGGTCAGCAGGACCAGCCACAGCGAGATGGAATC